>NZ_JBNNIW010000033.1:0-46981 GCF_050269715.1 Halomonas sp. NPDC076908
GGCGCATACCGCACTGGAGCAACTGTTTGCGGGGGAGGTGCCAGCCTTCATGCAGCAAGAAGCCCCGACTCAGCCAACCGGTGCTGAATAGTTACGACTAATTTTTTCCTCCAAGCGCTCGCTGAGGTCGGCACGCCATCGGTTTTGGGGCTGATTGTTCTCGGCGTGTTGTTTGGAATCATTGGCGGCAGCATCCCTGGATTCACCGTCACCATGGCCATCCTGGTGGTCTTCCCATTCACCTTTGCTATGGATCCGGTAAGCGGTGTTTCTTTAATGGTCGGCGTGTTCGTAGGTGGGTATTCAGGCGGGATTGTCTCTGGCGTCATGTTGGGAATACCCGGTACACCCTCTTCTATAACGACCGTGTATGACGGCTACCCAATGGCGCAGAAAGGCGAACCTGGCCGTGCGCTGGGTATCGGTGTTGCGTCCTCGTTTCTAGGCACCATTATCAGCGTGGCGGTTTTGGTCTTTTTTGGGCCACTCATTGCCAGTTTCAGTATGAATTTTCGCCCTTGGGAAATCACTGCACTGATCGTTTTTGCGTTAACCCTGGTAGCTGGACTTTCAAATGGGGCGCTATTAAAAGGCTTACTCGCAGCAGCATTAGGCTTGCTAATCACCACTGTGGGCTACGATCGTAATAGCAATCTGCGCTTTGATTTTGGTATTCCGGCGTTTGGGTCAGGCTTTGAAATATTACCCGTGATGATTGGTATATTTGCCTTCTCCCAACTGCTCGGCAATATCGAAAAGCTTAAGGACGAGAAAAGCGAAACTAAGAAAATCGATACTAATGTCTCGATTCCCTACGGCCAAATCCTCAAAGATATGGCAGGGCAAAAGCTCAACACCCTGCGCTCTTCGTTAATTGGTAGCTTGGTCGGAGCGCTTCCTGGTACGGGTGGCACCGTGGCTAACTTTTTAAGCTACGATCAGGCTAAAAAGTTCTCTAAAACCCCGGAAGAGTTTGGTAAGGGTACCCCAAGCGGTATTGTGGCTTCTGAAGCTTCCAACAGCGCAGTGGCGGGCGGTGCTTTTGTGCCTACTCTAGCGTTGGGTATACCAGGTGATTTGCCGATGGCGATCATGATGGGGGTACTGATTCTGCACGGTATTACACCGGGGCCGATGATGTTTGAACAGAACCCCGTATTGGTGGGCGCTATCTACGCAAGCCTGTTAATTGGCGCGGTGGTGATGGTGCTGTGCAACCTGCTACTGGTGCGCTGGTTCGCCAAAATATCGCTCATTCCTCAACAGATTCTTGTACCTGTAGTGCTAATGCTCTGTGCCATTGGCGCTTACGCACTAAACAATAACTTGTTCGATATTTGGGTGTTATTTATCTTCGGGGTTATCGGTTATCTACTTTGGAAAGCTGACGTTCCACTTACACCGCTAATACTGGGTGTGGTGCTTGGCGACAACCTCGAGCGCCAGCTATTCCGAGCCCTTGAGCTAAATGAAAGCTGGTTAACCTTTTTGACTCGGCCGCTGTCTGCGCTTTTCTTAGCGTTAGCCGTCGTTTCCATTCTATTTTCGCTTTATCAGGATCGTAAGATTCAGCGTTTAAAAAATGCCGCTCAGTAAGAGAATGTTTAATACCTAAATAAGTTAAATCAACAACACCGCTTAAAAGGACTCTAGTATGCAACAAAATGCACACTATTACCCCAGCGCCTCGCGCCGCATGGCAACGTACGGCAAACATGGCATGGTAGCCACCTCACAGCCACTAGCTGCGCAGGTGGGCGTTAGCATTTTGCAGCAAGGGGGCAATGCGATTGACGCCGCGATTGCCGCCGCCGCCGCATTAACCGTGGTCGAACCTACCTCCAATGGGATCGGCAGCGATGCCTTTGCCATTGTCTGGGTCGACGGCAAGCTACACGGCCTTAATGCCAGCGGCCCTGCTCCACAAGCGGCAACTATTGAAGCGCTGAAAGCACTTGGCCACGACGCCATGCCCAATCACGGCATGCTGCCTGTCACAGTACCCGGTGCACCCGCTGCATGGGTGGCACTTTCCGAGCGCTTCGGTAAGCTGCCGTTCGCCGAACTGCTAGCGCCTGCCATTGCGCTGGCCGATGAAGGCTTTCCCGTTTCCCCGGTTATTCATCAAATGTGGAAGGAGGCTTTCAATACTTATTCAGCGTATAGCGACGCTTCTTTCAAACCTTGGTTTGATACGTTTGCGCCAGAAGGACGGGCGCCAGAGGCTGGTGAACTGTGGCGCTCTGAAGGCCATGCAAAAAGCCTAAAAGCGATTGCTGAAACTCACGCCAAAGCGTTTTACGAGGGTGAACTGGCTGATGCCATCGACGCCTTTTCTCAAGAACATGGCGGACTGTTACGCAAAGCAGACTTGACTGCTTACCAACCGGAGTGGGTAGACCCGATTAGCGTTAGCTATAAAGGCCATGATATTTGGGAAATCCCTCCCAATGGCAGCGGCATGATTGTGTTGCAAGCACTGGGTATGCTTGAGCGCTTAGATGAAGCGGGATCAGACCCAGTTGAAACGCTGCACCGTCGTATTGAGGCCACTAAACTGGCCTATGTGGATGGCTTCGCGCACGTTACTGAGCTTGAAGCGATGCGCCCCACTGTTGATCAGATGCTGGCCGACGAGTATCTGAAATCACGTGCCGCCCTGATTGGCGAGCAAGCCGTTGATCCCGTACATGGCAACCCAATCAAAGGCGGCACGGTGTATCTGGCAACAGCGGATAGCGATGGCAATATGGTGTCGTTGATTCAAAGCAACTTTAAGGGCTTTGGTTCGGGGATGGTCGTTCCTGGCACCGGCATCAGCCTGCAAAACCGCGGCTGGTCGTTCTCCCTTGACCCTCAGCACCCTAATGCTTTGGCACCTGGCAAACGTACCTACCACACTATTATCCCTGGCTTTATTACCAAAGATAACCAAGCTGTTGGGCCGTTCGGCGTGATGGGTGGCTATATGCAGCCCCAGGGCCATGTGCAGGTGGTAACAGCCATGCTAGAAGATCAACTCAACCCTCAGGCGGCGCTCGATATGCCGCGCTGGAAGTGGACAAAAGGCAAAACCATCGAAGTCGAAGCTGACTTCCCTAATCACTTAGCCCTGGCGCTAGCCCGCCGTGGCCACGACATCGTCAAAGTCGCTGACTCCATCAGCTTTGGACGTGGCCAGATCATTCTACGCGACCCTGAAACCGGCGTACTGCAAGGCGGCACCGAGCCGCGCACCGACGGGGCAGTGCTGCCCTGGTAAGTTGCTGTTCTAATAAATCGCGATTGAGCCAATACCTCTCCGCCGTGTTGCCGTTGAAGGCAACCGGTGGTTGCGCTGGCTATCCACGCTGAACCACCGCATCATGGCACTCCTTTTTTACTCAGTGCTTTTTGCCAACCTAATGATGTCCCCACCACCTTCTGAAGCTACTTCCTCCTCACCGCTAAGCGGTTTTTTTGGCGTGTTTCGGTATAGCCGCCGCGCGCTTGGCTTGGTGTGGGAAACCTCCCGCTGGATGATGCTTGGCCTTGCACTGTGCACGTTGGTCGCAGGGGTACTTCCCGCCGTGGCGGCGTGGGTCGGCCAGTTGATTGTGGATGGTGTGGTGAGCGCCATGGAGACTCATCGCGAAGCCACCAATCCCAACCTGCTGGTCTTGATCACGCCGGTTCTAAAACTGGTGGGGATTGAAGCGCTTATCATTGGGTTAATAGCGTTAGCCCAGCGCGGCCTTTCTGCTCAGCAGTCGCTGTTAAGAGCGCTTTTGGGGCAAAAAGTTAATGTGATGATTCTGGAGAAAGCGGGCGCGCTTTCACTTAGTCAGTTTGAGGATTCAGAGCTATACGATCAGCTCACCCGAGCACGGCGTGAGGCGTCTACGCGCCCCCTTGCGCTGGTGAATAAAACTTTTGGGCTGCTGCAAAATGCTATCTCGCTGGGCAGCTTCGGTGTACTGCTGGTGCAGTTTTCCCCTTGGGCACTGCTGATCTTAGTAGCGGGCGCGCTGCCAGTATTTATTTCGGAAGCAAAATTCTCCGGTGACGCTTTTCGGCTATTCCGCTGGCGCTCGCCGCAAACCCGTATGCAGATCTATTTAGAGACAGTTCTTGCCCGGGAAGACAGCATTAAAGAGGTCAAGCTGTTTGGCCTTGAAGGACTCTTTCTTAAGCGCTACCGCGATATCTTTACTCAGCTATTTGCCGAAGATCGACGTCTCACTTTACGCAGGGAAAGCTGGGGATTTCTGCTCGGTTTACTTGGCACCTTAACCTTTTACGCCGCCTACGGCTGGGTGGTCATCGAAACCATTGCTGGGTCGCTGACACTTGGTCAAATGACCATGTACTTAATGGTCTTCAAACAGGGCCAGACAGCGCTTTCAGCTAGCCTCACAGCGATCAGCGGCATGTACGAAGATAACCTCTACCTCTCCAATCTCTACGAGTATCTGGAGCAGCCGGTGGAGGCCGCGAGCGGCACGCTAACACAAGGCGCACAGCCAGGAGATGGGCTGCGCTTCGAGAACGTCAGCTTCTCCTACCCGGGCGGTGCTGATGTTCTGCACGATATCTCGCTGCACATCTCACCTGGTCAGAGCCTGGCATTAGTAGGCGAAAATGGCTCAGGGAAAACCACGCTAATCAAACTGCTGACACGGCTCTATCACCCGACCAAGGGGCGGATTCTGTTAGATGGTAGCGACCTGCGCGACTGGAGTACTCATGCGCTTCATGAGCGTACCGGCGTGATCTTTCAGGATTTTGTTCGCTATCAGCTACAAGTGGGGGAAAACCTAGGGGTAGGCGATATTCATGCCTTTGACGACGAGCAGCGCTGGCAGCAAGCCGCTCGACACGGCATGGCGGATGACTTTATTGCGCGTATGGCTAACGGTTACAACACTCAGCTTGGCCGATGGTTTAAAAATGGCCAGGAACTCTCCGGCGGCCAGTGGCAGAAAATTGCTCTCTCACGCGCTTACATGCGTGAAAATGCCGATATCATTGTGCTTGACGAACCCACCGCTGCAATGGATGCTGCCGCAGAAGCAGAAGTATTTGCACGCTTCCGTGAACATAGCCGCGACAAGATGGCAATTTTAATCTCGCACCGATTCTCAACGGTGCGCAGTGCTGACCTTATCCTTGTGATTGATCAAGGTCATATTATTGAGCGCGGCACACACGAAGAGCTGCTTAAGGAAAATGGTCGATACGCGAAGCTGTTTAAGCTTCAGGCTAAGGGCTATCGATAACTTAACGATTGACCCTACTGGTAAGCATCGGTTAAAAGATAAGAGCTGTCTTTACTAGGCAGCTCTTATCTTTTACTAACGAGAACTACTCATGCACTGGCACATCCGCGTTACACGAATCAATAAGCTACACCGCATTATGAATAATGCGGTGTCAGCATGTTGTGGTCGCGGGCCAGTGAAGTAGTGAGAAATTTGGCCGCGGCATGTGTCGCGGCCAGGTGCTTTATCGTTACTTTTGATACTTTCTGATCGCGATCATGTCGGGCCTCCTAATTAAGGAGACCGTCACCATGGCAATCGCAACCATTACATGTAAGCTATTAAGCGCCTTAAAGCGTTATCATACCCAGCGTCGCCTATACGAAAACCCGCACTTGCATGACCCGCACCTATTAAAAGATATAGGCTTACGCTGGGAGCAGGGTCAGTTGATATCGATTCATGGTGTAAATGAGCCGAATCAACACGCTCAGCGCCATCAGGCTGAAACCCGGGATGCCTACGAAACCTGTCCACTATGTGGGAGCAGTCTGACATAGCGAACGCCCCGGCCACAGGGAGTGGTCGGGGCGTTTTGAACACTTACTCGATTAAATGCTAATTAGTAATTGCTTAGAGCAGCGCTTTTAAAAAATAGGGTATCCGGATTAAGTGGTAGATGGAGCCCCCTTGCTCCTTCGAACCCTTAACTCTCCCAGAAGGTTGATAGATCGACGCCGTAGTTTTTCTCAGGCTCGGGAAGACCCATGCTGTAGGTCATGGTGGCCTTGCCCAGGAAGGGGGATTCCTTGATCTGCGGCACCTTCTTCTTGTGCTTGGTGGTGTAGAGCATCCGGGCCCGCATCACCTCGAATGAGTAGCCCCGGCCATCGCGGTTCTTGTCCTTGGCCAGCCGATTGATCGACTCCGTGAAGGCGTTGGTGATTGGGGTGTCGGTTTCGAAGTAGGCCAGCACCTCCTCGCGCCATCCGCTGACGGCGCTGACGAGATCCTTCCACACCTCTTTCTGCCCCTGTGGAATGTCGTCAATCCAGCGGGCCAGCGCCTTTTCGGCATCACGCCGGGTGGTGCTGTCCCAGATGTGGTAGAACCGCTCCTTGTGCTCGTAGGCCGCCAGGAGCTGAGGGAAGGCCCCTGTCCATGTCTCCATGATAAGCCGCTCGCGATCTGAAACGTCGTGGGCACGCTTCAGCAGGATCTTCCTATCGCCCTTGAGGGTCCGCCGCTGGTTTGGCTTCAGATCCTTCCTGAGTCCCTTACGCACCTTCTCCAGGGCTTCGTTGGCCATCCGCACCACATGGAACTTATCGACCACAATGCGAGCCTGCGGCAGTACCGCCTGGACAGCACGGCGGTAGGGTTTCCACATATCCATGCTGACGATCTCGACCTGGTGGCGCTCGGTCATGCTCATGAGGCGCCTCGTCACCGCGTCCTGCTGGCGACCGGGCAGCAGGTCCAGTAGGGTACGCTCCTCCAGGTTGGTCAGGATGCAGCGGTAGCGGCGGTTCAGGTACAGCTCGTCGATCCCCAGGCAGCGGGGTGTCTCGAAACGATGCCAGGCTGCCAGGAACTCAGCCTTCTTCTTGAATATCTCGCGGACAGTCTTCTCGTCGAGGCCCGTGGTATCAGCCACGTAGGCGTAGGGGTGATTGAAGGCTTCCTTCTCGACGTGGTTGTAAAGCCTCCGCGTCATGCGGTGATCGTCTACCATTTCCGGAAGAGCTGGCCGGAACGTCCTTCCACACGCCCGGCAGGTGTAGCGGCGACGGACCACCCAGAGGGTGACCCGCTTTCCGTGGATGGGTAGGTCGCGATAGGCCACATCGCGCTTGCCGAACCTGACAAACTCACTCTCAACGCCGCATTCCTCGCAAGCTAGAGGCTCAGGAGCTTCGACCTGGTAGTGGAGATCATGCTCTTCCATCTTGGTGCCTAGGACGTGGTACTCGGGAAGGTGAAGGATGTTGTCAGGCAAGCTAGTCATGCAAACTTTCCTTGTCGACATGGTCCATAGATGATCGCGACTCTTTGACCGCGTTGTTTTCAACGAACTGAAGGTGAGTTACTCCCTTGGGTCTTCTGCTTCTCTGAGCCCTTCATGCAATGACGCAATTAGCGGGCAAGTGATATTGCCTTGTTGTGCATGGCATCTGTCGACCATTTCGCTCAGCACCTTCTCAATTCTTTCAAGCCTGTCGATCTTCTCGCGAACGTCCCCTAACTTGTGCTCTGCGAGAGCACTGGCTTCTTGACAGTGGGCGCCATCTTCCAGCCGAAGTAGGTCACTGATCTCATCCAGACTAAAGCCCAGCTGCTGCGCCGTTTTCACGAACGTCAACCTGTCGATATCGGCGGCACTATAGCGTCGAATACCTCCGGGAGGGCGTTCGGGCTCCGATAATAGCCCTCGTCGCTGGTAATAGCGGATTGTCTCGACATTGACGCCGGCCGCCTTGGCCAGGCCGCCAATGGTCATGGTGTCCGCCACTTTATCTGCATGTCTCTTCATGATGCTTGACTCCGTACCAAGCTACGGAAGTAACCTTATCGTAGCTCCCCCCATCCCGAAAGGAGAATCGTCAATGCGGACATCTAAAACGGGGCGAGGGCCCCTGGCCGCCGGAGGAGTCGCGGCCCTCCTGGCCTCGGCGTGTTGCCTCGGCCCGCTGGTGCTGATCACGCTGGGCGTTTCCGGCGCCTGGATCAGCAATCTGGCGGCGTTGGAGCCCTATCGCCCGCTCTTTATCGGCGTCGCGCTGGTGGCGATGTTCTTCGCCTGGCGTCGCGTCTTTCGGCCAGTGGAAAAGTGCCAGCCGGGAGAGGTGTGTGCCGTGCCACGGGTCAGGACGGGCTACAAGGCGATCTTCTGGCTCGTATCGCTGCTGGTGCTAATCGCCCTGGTATTCCCCTACATCTTGCCCCTGTTCTATTAAAAGGAGATCTACCATGAAAGCTCGTTTCGCCTTCATCGCGCTACTCGCCCTGCTCAGCACGCCCGCCTTAGCGGCCCTGCAGACCGTGACGCTGTCGGTGCCGGGCATGACCTGTGCCGCCTGCCCGATCACCGTCAAGGCCGCCCTCAACAAGGTGGACGGCGTCTCGCAAGTCGACGTGAGCTACGCGGATCTCGAGGCCGTGGTCACCTTTGACGACGCCCGAACGTCGGTGGAGGCATTGACCGAGGCCACCATCAACGCTGGGTATCCATCAACCCCGACATCCTCGCAAGCGGATCGAGAGTGATCATGAAGAATCCCAAGCCCCTGCTGCGCGTGAGCGTGATCGGCACCGTCCTGGTGGCATTGTGCTGCTTTACGCCGATCCTGGTGATCCTGCTTGGCACGGTGGGCCTGGCGGGGCTGACGGGCTATCTCGACGTTGTGTTATTGCCGGCCCTGGCCTTCTTCATCGGCCTGACCATTTATGCGATTTGGCGTAAGAAGCAGTTCGACGCCTGTTGTGACAACGGCTCTATCAAATCAAGGAATACGCCCCCTGAGTGACATCAAGCAGCTGCACATCGCGGTCATCGGGTGAGTTGTTTACGAGCTTGCCCGCCACGGTGAAGGAATAAGCGTGAAAGATTCGCAGAAATTTTTAAGCGTCGTGCTTGGCACCGGGTTGATGGTGCTGTGTTGCGCCGCGCCAATCGCCCTGGTGCTATTCGGTACGGCGGGCCTGGCCGCGTTGGCAGGCTATCTCGATTACCTGCTGTTTGCCGCCCTGGCCATCGGCTTACCTCTCTACGCGCGATACCACAAGCGGAAGCAGGATGCCGGCTTTACTAATGAAGACTCGGAGAAACGTGATGATTGAACTCAACGTGAGTGGCATGACCTGTGACCGCTGTGCGGATCATGTCAGGGAAGCCCTGGAGAAGCTGCCCGGCGTGCAGTCGGTGGAGGTATCCTATCCTCAGGGGACGGCATCGGTAGCCGTTGATCCGGAGACACCGGCCTCGGCGTTGACGTTTGCCGTGACCCGACTTGGCTACCAAGCTCGACTGGCCAACAGTGGGCCCACTTCCCCGGCAGGCGCATCGGTGTCCAAGGGCCGTGATGAAGACGCCCCGCACATCGCGGTGATCGGCAGCGGCGGCGCCGCCATGGCGGCGGCCCTGAAAGCCGCCGAGCGCGGCGCCCGGATCACCCTGATCGAACGCGGCACCGTCGGCGGTACCTGTGTCAATACAGGCTGTGTGCCTTCGAAGATCATGATTCGCGCGGCCCATATTGCCCACTTGCGTACGGAAAGTCCCTTCGATGCAGGCCTGAGCGCCCAGGCGCCGGTGGTGGATCGGGCCAAGCTGCTCGAGCAGCAGCAGCGACGTGTCGAGGAACTGCGTGACGCCAAGTACGAGGGGATTCTGCGCGACCACCCGGCCATCACGGTCCTGCACGGCGAGGCCCGGTTTATCGATGCCCATAGCCTGATGGTCAAGCTGAACGAGGGCGGCGAGCAGGTCGTCCACTTCGACCGCGCCTTAATCGGTACTGGCGCCCGACCGGCAGTACCGCCGATCCCGGGTCTTGCCGACACCCCCTACCTGACCTCTACCAGTGCGCTGGCCCTGGACACCCTTCCCGAGCGGCTGATTGTGATCGGCGCCTCGGTGGTGGCCCTGGAACTGGCCCAGGCCTTCGCCCGGCTGGGCAGCCGGGTCACGGTGCTGGCCCGCAGCCGCCTGCTCTCCCAGGAAGACCCGGCGGTAGGGGATGCGGTGGAGGCGGCGTTTCGCCGCGAGAGCATCGAGGTCCTCAAGCAGACCCAGGCGAGCCGCGTGGACTACACCGACAATGAATTCATTGTCGACACCAACGCCGGCACCTTGCGGGCGGATCAACTGCTGGTGGCCACCGGACGGACACCCAATACCGAGGCCCTGAACCTGGCGAGCCTCGGCGTGGAAACCGCACGTGGGGCGATTCTGGTCGATGAGCATCTGCACACCACGGTGCCGGGGCTCTATGCCGCCGGTGACTGCACCGATCAGCCGGAGTTCGTCTATGTCGCCGCCGCCGGGGGCAGCCGGGCTGCCGTCAACATGACCGGGGGCGAAGCCACCCTGGACCTGAGCGCCATGCCGGCGGTGATCTTCACCGACCCCCAGGTGGCCACCGTCGGCCTGACGGAAGCCGAGGCCATCGAGCAAGGCTTCAGCGTCGATACCCGCGAGCTGGACCTGGAAAACGTGCCGCGTGCGCTGGTGAATTTCGACACCGGTGGTTTCATCAAGCTGGTGGCCGAACGCGACTCGGGCCGGTTGCTGGGGGTGCAGGCGGTGGCGGGGGAAGCCGGTGAGCTGATCCAGACGGCGGTGATGGCGCTACGCGCACGCATGACCGTACACGACATCGCCAATGAGCTATTTCCCTACCTGACCATGGTGGAAGGGCTCAAGCTCTGTGCCCAGACTTTCACCAAGGATGTGACGCAGTTGTCCTGCTGTGCCGGGTGAACGATATGAGCGCGACCGTGGTGCCACTGGGCGGCGGCACCACGGGTTTTGGGCATGGACACCACAGGGAGCTCTGTCACGATGAACACGACACTACCCGATTGCGGGATGATGGGGGCGATGGGCTGGATAATGCCAGTGATCGGAATTGCCCTACTACAGCTGGTCCTGGGCATCGCCTGTTTGGTGAAGTATCTGCTCTCTAGCAAGTGAGCGTACTGAGCGAGCCATCAACCAGCTAATCCGTTGTGGGTTGAGTTTGTCGGCCACCTTTCTCTCTCGCATACCAACCAGATAATCCGGATACCCAAAAAATATACGCAATTATTGCCACTTAATCATCAATTTCAATTTCTCGTACGATCTGTCGGCCATCTTGATAGTCATAATCTACTTCGACACGCATACCTTCTTGTAAACCTTCAAAGCTACGGAGGCCATCGTCATAATCGGTACGATCATCAACTTCAAACTCAATTCCTTGTACGGTGAACGTCTGGCTATCTGCATTAATGCTCTCAATGACACCTTCAACATCATCCGCGTGGGCGGAAAGAGCAAACCCAGAAAGCGCAACAGCTGCTACCAAGTGACGAATTTTAACTGCCATGTGAAAACTCCTTTTTCGTTAAGTGACTTACTTTATACCGACTACGTGTTGAAAAGTTCTATCCTTGAGACCGATACGCTAATTTTAAGACAGAAATATAGCCAAATCACTTGAGTCAAAATGTTGCTCAAGCGGCTTGGCTATATCCCCGCTGGGTATCACCACGGTTTTTACGGGAGTAGCTGCCTTTGCCTTTTTTGGGGGTTTGCTGCTGCATTTTGAACATCGGCGTTCGCAGCTGAGCTTTTAAGGCGTTGTCTTGGATATTGCGCGTTTTCATCGTTTTCTCCTGACTTTTGAAAGATGCCTGCCAGTAGGCAGATATCTACTATGACATAGCTTATCTGTTAGCGTTCCAAGCTGCACTTATCCCGCATACACTTTCGCTGATACAACCTAATTCGCTGATACAACCTAACGAAATGCAAAGCAGGGTTAGGCATTACATTTTGCATCATTAACATCCTTTTCTATTGATAGCGTGTTAACTAACATGGGGTAGCAACCTCCCCACTTCAACCCTTTGCTAGTGAAACTCGCCTACCATGACGATGCTATGAACGCTGCTACTAACAATGACCTCAGCTCTTCAGAACCTTTACTACCGCTTCACCGGCAATCGGGCTTTTTAAGCTTTCTGCTGTCGCGATTGGCAGCGGTCTTTGCCATGCAAATTCAAGCTGTCGTGGTGGCTTGGCAGGTCTACGATATTACCCGTGACCCTATGGCACTAGCCTATGTGGGATTGGCCCAATTTCTGCCTATGGTAGTACTCCTATTACCCGCGGGCGATTTTGTTGATCGCTTCTCACGCAAACGTATTTTGCAACTTAGCTGGGTAGTGCAAGGGCTGTGCAGCGCGCTTCTTCTCACCCTTTCGCTAAATGGAAGCCAGAGTGTGGGGGGATTTTATGCAGTACTGGCGCTATTTGGTGCCGCGCGCGCCTTTACCGGCCCTGCATTACAAAGCTTGCTGCCCAACATCGTGCCCCGATCGCAGCTTGCCTCCGCAATCGCCCTGAATAGCTCCATCATGAAAATTGCCGTGATTGGCGGCCCGCTATTAGGCGGCATTCTGTATGGGTTAGGCGGTGGTAACCTTGCCTACAGCGTATGTTTAGGATGTTTTATAGCGGCGCTTATACTGCTGCTTCCAGTACCGATTCGTTTCACCGAAGCGGCTAAAACGTTAGAGAGCACCGCCGTGAAGCGCTTTACGGCGGGCATTCGCTATATCCGCCATCAGCCGATTATTTTGGGCGCTATTTCGCTGGATCTTTTTGCAGTGTTGTTAGGTGGCGTCGTGGCACTACTGCCTATTTATGCCCAGGAAGTACTCCATGTTGGGCCCGAAGGGTTGGGCGCGCTTCGCAGCGCTATTGCGGTTGGCGCACTGCTAATGGGGCTGTACTTAGGCATACGCGGTATTAAGCGTCGCGCTGGTTTAGTGATGTTTATCGCGGTGGTGATTTTCGGCGTTGCCAATTTGGTGTTCGCCCTATCGACGATTTTCTGGCTCTCGCTGGTGGCCATGTTAGTAGCAGGTGCTGCCGACATGATTAGCGTATATGTGCGCATGACGCTGATTCAACTTGCCACTCCCGATGAAATGCGCGGACGCGTGAATGCGGTCAATATGCTGTTTATCGGCTCCAGCAATGAGCTAGGCGAGTTTCGTGCAGGCAGCATGGCAGCCTGGTTTGGGGCTGTTCCCGCTGCAGTGATTGGAGGTGTCGGTACGCTGGCGGTTGTCGGCGCCTGGATGAAACTCTTCCCCACTCTACGCCGGGTCGACCGTTTTGATGATGCTCGCTAATGACGCTGAAGAACCTGTTCGCACCATGCTCACCACGCTGCCCACCACAATCAAACACGGCGAAGACAGTGGTTCAGCGGCTAAACGAGCAGGCATATCCGCAAGTGTACCTACCAGTGACTGCTGCTCCGGTTGGCTGGCATTGGCCACCAACATGACTGGCCACTCATCAGGAAGACCCGCTTGGCGTAAACCGTGGCAGATCGCGTCCACCTTGGAGAGCCCCATATAAAACACCAGGGTCTCGTCTTTACGCGCCAGCGACTTCCAGTCGGGAGTGCCATCTTCCCGGCACAGTTGCGCGGTCACAAAGCGCAGTTGCTGGGCATGACCACGATCGGTGAGCGGAATGCCCATACAGGCCGCCGCCGCTGATGCAGCGGTAATACCCGGTACAATAGCCGCAGGCACGTGAGCAGCAGCTAACGCAGCCAACTCTTCACCCATCCGCCCAAACACGCCGGGGTCGCCGCCTTTTAAGCGCACGACCGATTTGCCGGCATTGGCGAGCTTAACCATCAAGGCGCCAATTTCTGTTTGAGGAACGCTGTGATGGCCACGTGCCTTGCCTACGTAGTAGCGTTCGGTGCCCCGCGGGATCAGCGCCAGCACGTCATCGCCTACCAGACGGTCATACACCACTGCATCCGCCTGCATAAGCAGCCTTGCAGCTTTAAGCGTTAGTAGCTCGACATCGCCACTGCCTGCACCCACCAAATAGACCTTACCTGGCTGACAATCCCCGCTTAACGGCAGTCGTAAACGCGATGATGGCTCACGACCGAAAGGCGCTAGCACCCGTTGCCCCAGGCGCGTAAAGGCCTCAGGCCACTTCTGTGTTAGGTGTTTGCTTAGCGCGCGCATTGGGCCGCTCCTCTTCAATCAGTGATTTCAATTCAGGAATACAACTGCCGCACTGGGTTCCGCAAGCAAGCCTTGCACCTAATGCTTCTACGCTGGTGTCACCATCGCGGATTGCATTGGCAATCGTGATTTGGCCCACCTGATGACAACTGCATACTATTGGCCCGGTATCCGCTGCACCATCATCGCAGCCTGCGAGTAAGCGGCGTCGATGGTTAGTACTCAGCGCCTCATCTTCAAAACGTGCCTCCAGCCAAGCAAGCCCTGGTAACTCATTAGGCGGCCCGACCATCAACCACCAACATAGCCTGCCGTTTTCAATCCCAGCGACGCGTAACCGTCCGCTGGCAATATCTTGAGACCATATAGAAGCTGGTGTTGGCAACCAGTTCGCCAGTTGTGCAAACCAATCCTCCACCCGTTGAGTATCGGCTAACTGCCAACGCTGGCAAGCTCCCATAGGGATACGTGCCCAGTAGTCGCTCATCTGCCATGGCGCAGCCACTCGATCAGTTATCGTATTGGCGATGAGTAACGTTGCCTGCCAAACAGCGGGTAATGGCCTTAGCGCTACCGCCCCATGCTTGGACTCCGGCTGGCCAGAAAGCGGGTCGATGATACCAGCAATCAAGGCACTACTTCTGGCCTGTTTTGTAAAACAATCGGTCCAGTGGATAGGCACAAACACCTCTCCGCGCCGCTGCGCATTGGATACCCGCACGCGTGCGCAAAACTCACCTGTTTGGGCACTAAGCTTAGCCAACCCTTGATCTTGAACACCGGCAGCCAGTGCATCGTCTGGGTGTATCTCCATAAACGGTTCTGCACGATGATTCATTAAACGCGGCGCGCGACCCGTTCGCGTCATGGTGTGCCACTGATCGCGTATTCGTCCGGTATTTAAGCGCAGCGGATAGCTGGCGGAGAGCGCTTGTGCAGGCCCCCGCGGCTGAACTGCCAGCAGTTTCGCACGGCCGTTAGGGGTGGCAAAAATGCCATCTTCAAATAGCCGTGCAGTCCCATGGGGTGCGGTGGCGGTGACCGGCCACTGAATGGATGCCAAGGCATCGTAACCCTCACGTCCCAATCCAATAAGTCCCGAGATATTAAATAGGCGCTGAGGCCCACCTTGTGCTGCGCTGTTTTTAAAGTCGTTTTCAAATCCTGATAGCCGCGCATGCTCGTCAAAAATCTCCCACGGATGCGAATAATTAAACGCCTCGGCAAACCCTAAACGCTTCGCCACTTCGCACATTATCCACCAGTCATGGCGTGCCTCACCGGGAGGCGACAGCATGCCCCGTTGGCGCGAGATTCGCCGCTCGGAGTTAGTGACGGTGCCATCTTTTTCTGACCATCCCGAGGCAGGCAGCACAATATCAGCGTAGGGAAGTAAGTCAGTGTGGGCGGCACATTCGGAGACAATCACCAGCGGGCACTTTTCCAGTGCAGCGCGAACGCGAGCCGCATCGGGCAGACTAATCGCCGGGTTAGTCGCCATGACCCACAGCGCCTTTACTTCACCGCGCTCAATCGCTTCGAATAGCTCCACGGCTTTGTAGCCAGGCGCTTCAGGCAAAGTAGGAGTTAAGCTGTCAGTGGCCCAAAAACGGCTAACAAGATCGAGCGCCCCCGGCGTATGGTAATCCATGTGTGCCGCTAGCTGATTAGCAAGCCCGCCCACTTCGCGCCCCCCCATGGCGTTGGGTTGCCCGGTAATCGAAAATGGCCCCGCCCCAGGCAAGCCGAGTTTTCCGCCAGCCAGGTGACAGTTAATAATCGCGTTGCACTTATCGGTGCCGCTAGAAGATTGATTAACACCCTGAGAATAGAGCGTGACCACGTGCAGTTGGCTAGCAAACCAGTAGTAGAAGGTTTCCAGGCGTTCAGGGTCAACATCGCAGGCGGCGGCTACCTCTGCCACCGAACCCGCCGATTGCTGAGCGGCTGCCAACGCCTCCACAAAGCCTTCGGTATGCCGCTCTAGATAGAGGGTGTCGAGCTTGCCTCGCTGCGCCATCCACGCCAGCAGGCCATTAAATAGATACGCATCGCTGCCCGGCTTGATACCCAGGTAGAGGTCAGCGATTTCGCAGCTATCCGTTACTCGAGGGTCGATCACCACTAAGCGCATCAGCGGGTTGCGTTCTTTAGCGACTTTGATGCGCTGATAAAGCACCGGATGGTTCCAGGCAAGATTAGAGCCCACCAGCACCACCAATTCAGCCTCTTCCAGATCTTCGTAGTTGCAGGGCACCACATCCGCGCCAAAGGCGCGCTTGTAAGCTGCCACTGCCGACGCCATGCAGAGCCGCGAGTTGGTATCTAAATGCGGCGTGCCTAGAAAGCCTTTAAACAACTTATTGGCGACATAGTAATCTTCGGTGAGCAGCTGTCCTGACAGATAACCCGCTACCGTATAATTGCCGTGCTCCTCTCGCAGAGCGTTTAGCCGCTGGGCCGTGACCGTTAACGCCTGCGCCCAGGAGACTTCAACGCCATCGATCCGTGGCTGGGTTAAACGACCATGCCCCCCCAAGGTTTCATGAAGTGCGCTCCCCTTTACGCATAGCCGACCATAATTAGCCGGATGCTCACGGTCGCCCTCAACGCCACTCAAGATATCGCCTTGCAGGGTCGCTTTAACGCCACAGCCTACCCCGCAGTAAGGGCAGGTAGTGAGCATTTCTCGCTGGGCAAGCTGGTTCGCCTGGGGCATGGCACTTTCCTCCGGCCTTAAAAGCAAAAAAGCGCCCAAGCGAGCTTCATAAAAAGAAGCCTGCCTGGACGCCGTTGTCTCAGGGACACCTACTTTACTCGGGTGCCATACTCATCAGATTTTTGCTGCGATTAAGCTTGTTCTTTTAAAAACCGTTTTTTACAAACTGTTTTTGCAAACTGCTTGTTGCAAATAAACTGCAATGAGCCGTTGTTGCTTATTACATAACCATTTTGTTAATAAGATATAGCAAGACCCGCACCCACCTGCCCTAATAAAAGATATTAATTAATAAAAACAACGCCCTAAAATTCAACATACTCTTCTCATTCGGGGCGCTTAAAAACGCCAATAGCGATTTTTCGCTGCATCTAAGTGCATAACGGCCCCGATGCGCACCAGCAGCGTGCACCAAATGAACATACAGAGGCGTTGAGCATTCTTAAAAACACCGCTAACCCACTGAATCAAAAATATAACCAAAGTAATATAAGCTTATTGGCCGATGTTTTGCTTTTTGTATTGCATAGAACAGCATTGTAACGAACATCAAGCATTACGTTAGCTAGCAGCCAAAGGCGGTTGCTGCGCGTTTTGAAACAACGCTATCGGGCAACGACGCCCCTGATACCTCTTTTTCTCGAAGAGGGGTATCAGGGGCGTTTTTTTGTTTAGGCCTTTGTAAGCACCACTTGTTAGCAAATAAGGAGCCACCTATGGAAACCACTTCCCGGTGCTCGACTCACAAACATCTAGTGATTATCGGTAACGGCATGGCGAGTCATCGTTTGGTGGAGGCGTTGGTAAAGCAGCCTACGCGCCCCCAACGCATTACCGTGATTGGCGCAGAGCCCGCGCCTGCCTATAACCGCATACTGCTTTCCCCACTGCTGGCCGGTGAAATGCAGCAGGACGCGCTGACGCTGCGCGATGCCGATTGGTACGCCGTACAGGGCATCGCACTGATACTGGGTGAGAAGGTTGAGGCGCTTGATCGCTCACGCCAAACATTAACCACGGATAGCGGCCGATCACTTGATTATGATCACTTGGTAATCGCCACCGGTTCGCGCCCAGCGATGCCCAGTATTCCAGGTATTGCGCTTGAGGGCGTGCACAGCTTCCGCGATTTACAAGATGCTGCAACGCTGACAGAGATCGCTCAGCAAGGTGGTGACGCGGTGGTTATCGGCGGTGGCCTGCTTGGGTTAGAAGCTGCCGAAGGCCTGCGTAAACGTGGCAATGAAATGCAGGTTAGCGTGCTTCAGCGCAGCAATAGACTGATGAACCGCCAGCTAGATGCTACTGCTTCTAAATTGCTTGAAGAGGAACTGACCCAGCGCGGTTTGAACATCATCACTGGGGCCGAATTAGCGCAATTAGAGGGCGATGAAAAGGGCCGGGTATCCAAGGTACATCTTCTTGATGGTCGCCAACTAAACGCTACCAGCGTGATTATCACCGCCGGTATTACGCCTAATGCGGAGCTTGGCCACCAAGCGGGTCTTACTACCGAGCGCGCCATCGTGGTGGATGAATACCTCACTACCAGTAACCCAGCGATTTCTGCGCTTGGCGAATGCTGTCAGTTTAATGGCACTACCTACGGCTTGGTGGAGCCTATCTGGCGTCAGGTAGAGGTACTCGCCGCCACGCTATGTGGCACAACCACCCCTTGCTACGTGGATGTCCCCAGCGCCACCAAACTCAAAATCAGCGGCGTTGCGCTCTACGCCTTTGGCCCCACCGAGACTAACGATGAGCACGAAGTGCTCAGTTACCACGACGTTGAACTAGGCGATTACCGCCGCCTGTTACTGCGCGATGGACAGATTGAAGGCGCTGTTCTTTATGGTGACACCTCCCTGGGCCCTTGGTACTTCGAGCAAGCGCTCGCCGGGCATAGCCTGAGCAACTGTCGCCAAGCACTGCTGTTTGGCGCGGCAGATATAGAAGTGCTCCAAGCGGTCATTGCTGACCAGCAGAACGATACTCCCCATTTATCGACCTTAGAGGCGGCATAAAATGAACATGACCAATCACGAACAGCTCATCATTATTGGTAATGGCATGGTCGGCCACCACCTTGTCGAGCAGCTAGTCGAAAATGGTGCCCTAGAACGCTATCAGGTCACCGTGTTTGGCGAGGAGCGCCACCGCGCCTATGATCGAGTGCATCTGTCGGAATACTTCAGCGGTCGCGATGCTGACTCACTAGCGCTGTGCGAAGCGGATTACTATGACGTTAGCGGCGTGGAACTGCGCAGCGCCGAAACCGTCACTCAAATTGACCGCACCACCCATGAAGTAGTCACCGACCAGGGCCGCTACCCTTACGACCGCATCGTGCTGGCTACCGGCTCCTACCCGTTTGTACCGCCGATCCCCGGGAACGATCGCGAAGGCTGCCTGGTATATCGTACCCTTGACGACCTGGATGCCATTCGTGCTGCCGCTGAAACCGCTACTAACGGCGTTGTAGTTGGGGGTGGTTTGTTGGGGTTAGAAGCCGCTAACGCCCTGCGCGGATTGAACCTGGACACTGCCGTAGTCGAATTTGCTTCCCGGCTAATGCCCATGCAGGTGGATAGCGAAGGCGGCGAACTGCTGCGCGAAAAAATCGAAGCACTAGGCGTACAGGTGCTGACCGAACGGGCGACGCAGCGCATTGAAGATGGAGAGGCAAGCCGCCATCGTATGGTGTTTCAGGATGATAAAGTCCTAGAAACTGACCTCATCGTCTTCTCTGCCGGTATTCGTCCCCGCGACCAATTAGCCCGGGACTGCGGGCTGGAAATTGGCGAGCGCGGCGGCATCGTGGTGGATAACCAGTGCCATACCAGCGACCCGTCCATTTTGGCGATTGGCGAAGTGGCTCTGTGGAACCAGAGTATTTTCGGCCTTGTAGCGCCGGGCTACCAGATGGCTAAAACGGCGCTTTCGACGCTAACTGGCGGCGATACCCACTTTAGCGGTGCGGATATGAGCACCAAGCTCAAGCTGCTGGGCGTAGATGTGGGCTCGATTGGTGACGCCCACGGCAACCAGAATCCTGGCGCACGTATGTTCCGCTACTTAGACCCCATCAAGCAGGAGTACCGCAAGCTGGTTGTCTCTAGCGATGGTAAAAAGCTGCTTGGTGCCATGCTGGTGGGCAACAACGGCGTTTACGATACGCTGCTGCAGTATTACGCCAACGGTATTGAATTGCCCGCCGAGCCCGCCTCGCTGATTCTGCCACAGAGCAGTGTCACCCCAGCACTAGGCCCGGATGCATTGCCAGAAACAGCAATGATCTGCTCTTGTCATAACGTTACCAAAGGCGATATTTGCGCCACCATTGAAAGCGGCGCGGTAGATCTCGCCGGTGTAAAAATCGCCACCAAAGCCAGCACTGGCTGTGGCGGTTGCACTGCTCTGCTAAAAAGCATGGTCGATCATGAGCTGGAAGCCCGCGGTGTAGAAGTAGATAAATCGATCTGCGAGCACTTCGCCCACACCCGCCAAGGGCTTTACGACATTGTGCGTGTCGAAGGTATCAAAACATTCACCGACTTGATCGGGAAGCACGGCAACCCCGACACTCATCGTCTGGGTTGCGATATCTGCAAACCTGCTGTGGCGTCCATTCTGGCCTCCTGCTTTAACGAACCAATCACCGACGCTGCGCATATCCCTTTGCAGGATACCAACGATACCTTCATGGCCAACATGCAGAAAAACGGTACCTACTCAGTAGTGCCCCGCATCGCTGGCGGCGAGATCACCCCCGATAAACTGATCGTGCTGGGCGAAGTGGCCAAAAAATACAGCCTCTACTCCAAAGTCACCGGCGGCCAGCGCATCGACCTGTTTGGCGCCCGCCTGGAAGATCTGCCGGATATATGGAGCGAGTTAATTGCCGCTGGTTTTGAAACTGGCCACGCCTACGGAAAATCGCTACGCACCGTAAAATCCTGCGTGGGCAGCACCTGGTGCCGCTACGGTGTTCAGGACAGCGTTGGCATGGCGATCTGGTTAGAGAATCGCTATAAGGGGCTGCGCGCGCCTCACAAAATAAAATTTGGTGTTTCTGGCTGTACTCGTGAATGTGCCGAAGCTCAAAGCAAAGACATTGGCATTATTGCTACCGAGAACGGCTGGAACCTTTATGTGTGCGGTAACGGCGGTATGCGCCCTCGCCATGCCGAACTATTCGCTACCGACCTCAACGACGAACAGCTCTACCGCATCATTGATCGCTTCTTGATGTTCTATGTGCGTACCGCCGACCGCTTACAGCGCACCTCCGTATGGCGCGAAAACCTTGAAGGCGGGCTGGATTACCTCAAAGAGGTGATTCTGGAAGACAGCTTAGACATCAATGACGAGCTAGAGCGCCAAATGCAGACGGTGGTGGATACCTACCAGTGCGAATGGGCGGATGCTATTAGCGACCCGGAAAAGCTCAAGCGCTTCCGCAGCTTTGTTAACGACGACCGCCCGGATCCTTCGATCATTATGACCTCCGAGCGCGGACAGCCACGCCCAGCCCAATCCACATCTCACTGACGCTTTTGAATAGCTAAAAACGAGGCACCCAATGACCGCAACTGCATTGAAAAACGAGATGGATACAATAGGATCTCAACATACGATGGTATGGCAAAACGTATGTAACAAAGCTGACTTGGTGGCGTTCTCTGGCGTCTCCGCTTGGCTTGAAACCGCCGAAGGCCCAGCGCAAGTGGCGATCTTTTATCTTCCAAGTCAACATTCAAAAGGGCTGAACAGTGAGCTTTTCGCCCTTGATCACTTTGACCCTTTCTCTAACGCCAACGTGATCGCCCGTGGCATCGTCGGCGATCTTAAAGGATCGGCGGTGGTCGCCTCGCCTATCTATAAGCAACACTTTCGCCTTGAAGACGGGCAGTGCTTAGAGGATGAGAACGTTAAGCTGCGCACCTGGAAGATTGAATTTAAAGGGGAAGAGGTTTGGATTGAGGGGTAAGTAGTACCCTCATTAAAACGCCGCCTGGACAGGCGGCGATTCGTCACGACTGCATCATAAAAACAGAGTTATTTAGCTACCCAGAAACTTAATCAAAGCCTGATTAAATTCTTCAGGGTGCGTGGCATTTAGGCCGTGCGGGCCGCCTTTGATCACTTCTGTTTGCGCATTGGGCAGTAGCTCCTGTGCCCGCTTACCGCTTATTTCAAATGGCACGATGCCATCTGAATCGCCGTGCAGTATCAGAGTGGGGATATCGATATTGGGCAGGTCTTTGCGGAAGTCGGTATAACTAAAGGCTTTGATACAATCGTAAGTGGCTTTGGGCGAAGCGAAGGCGGCAATATCGCGATGATACTGGCGGTTAGCCTCGCTGATTAAATCGCTGCGCTCACCAGCAGTAAAGAGGTTCTTGGTGAAATCCTCCAGAAACGCAATGCGGTCACCTTTCACACCCTCTAAAAACTGATTAATCGTCGCGTCATCCAGGCCGCCCTCCGGATTATTGTCTGCTTTATACAAGTACGGAGGTACCGCTGCTGCAAAAACGGCTTTATCGACTCGCCCTGTACCGTAGTTTGAAAGGTAGCGCGCGACTTCTCCACCGCCCATCGAAAAGCCCACTAACGTGGCATCGTTTAGATCGAGAGTTTCAATCAGCTTTTTAAGATCGGCTGCTAACGTATCGTAATCGAAACCGCCATCGGGTTGAGTCGACCAGCCAAAGCCACGGCGATCATAGGTCACCACCTTATAGCCCGCCTCGACCAACGCAGGCACCTGCTTTTCCCAGGAGCGACCGCTGAGCGGCCAGCCGTGAATCAATACGACAGGCTTACCTGCACCATACACTTCATAATAAAGCTCTACCGGCGTGTCTTTCTCCGTTCCTACGCTTAGCGTTGGCATCGTTTTACCCTCCTACTTGGCTTAACGTTAATCCTTCATATGCCATGTAAGGCTAGTACAACCTTTTCGAGCTTTCCAAAGCGCGGCTCTGGCAGGCGTCATACAGCACTATCCTGGGTGGTAATTTTCATGTTTTTCTCATACACCACACAATCTATCTTTTGATCCGCGACCAATGAATACTCAGGCAGCGCTTCCCCTACTTCAAACCCGCCTTTTTCCAGCACTCGCTGAGAAGCCCGGTTATCGATTGAAACAATCGCCGAGAGCGTGCTCAGTCGATAAACGCAGCGCGCTTCACCGATTAGGTGCCGCAGCGCGCGTTGGGCAATACCCTGGCCGCAGGCTTGCTCTGCAATGCGATAGCCGACCTTGCCATGACCATTGTGCATATCACGCAAATTAGCACGGCCTACAATAGCGCCCTTATCACGGATCAGTAGTGGACTCATACGACGCCGTGCATTAAGCGCCAAGCACTCAATGATGTGCTGAGCAATACCTTCGGGGGTGTAAAAGTGCTCAGAGCGCGCTTCAATGTGCTGCTCAAACCAATCACGCTCTCGGGTTTCAAAGATTAGCAGCTCGGCGGCATCTTCTGGCGTTACAAGTTTGAAAGACAAATCGTTGGCGTGGCGCATAAGCACTTATCTCCCTGGGTGCTAAGTCAGCGGGCTAACGTTTATGGCAAAAAATCGCTGACATTGCGGTCAATGATGTTGCTATGCTTGCCAGCCTCTTTGTTAAGTAAGCATCGGAGCAGAAAAGTTCGTGAAGAGTGAATCGAATACGTTAGCTTTCTCCGCCTTTATGGCGCTGCTCATTGGCTGCGCAGGCATTGTGGCAACGTTAGCCTCAAACTCCCAAGCGATCCTGTTGGATGGGCTTTTTAACCTGATTTATTTCAGCGTAGCACTGGTGACGATAAAGGTAAGTAAATTAGCCAGCCGTCCAGATAGTGAGTCCTACCCCTTTGGCTATAGCTACTTTGAGTCGCTGGTGAACCTCTGCAAAGGGCTACTGATTTTAGGTGTTTCTATTTTTGCCCTGGTTGATGCCATTGCCGCCCTGCTCACCGGCGGCCGTGAAATATCAGCAGGCCTGGCAGTCATCTATGCCCTTTTTGCTACCTGTGCCTGCTCGCTAACGGCATGGGTGATGCATCGCAGCCAGCGCCATATTCGCAGCCCGCTTATCAGCGCCGATAAACTTAACTGGGTCGTCAACAGCGTAATATCTGCGGCGGTGTTAGCGGCTTTTTGTTTGGTGATGCTATTTGAGCAGCTGGGCTGGTATGCCGTACTGCCCTATGTAGATTCGGTGTTAGTCATTGCGGTAGTGGTGCTATGCCTGGGTGTACCCGTGCGTATGGCGTCACAAGCACTTCAGGAATTGCTCAACAAAACCCCAGAAGAAGCCGTTGCTGCGCCGGTTCGCCAAGCCGTGGCACGCGGTCTTGCCGATATCGATACCGTCGAAGTGCGCATGCGCATGGTACGCCCTGGCCGCTTGCTTTACGTCATTGTGCATGTGGTGCTACCCGATGCCGCTGAGGTTTCTATCGCTACCCAAGACTCACTGCGCGCACGCGTTGATGAGGAAGTGCGCCGTTACCACTCCCCGGTTGTGTGTGACGTGGTGTTTACCTCGGATACTCGCTGGGCGGCGCCCTCTTGTGGGCTGTTAATAGAGAAGCAGGGCTCATCTCAGCTTGAGAAACCGTAATTAACTACTGTGCCTTTCGCAGCAGGCTCCCCGTCACAACGACGCCCGCGAGTAATGCAAGCCCAAACAGCATTAACGCGAGCGTGTGCCCTAGGACATCAATCAGTATCCCGGTGGCGATCACCGGGATACTGAAACCCAGATAGGCCATCAAAAAAAAGCCGGCGCTCGCTTGGGTAGAGGATGTACCAGCAACCGCCATAACGCCGCTTAATCCACCCAAGTAGATAAACCCATAGCAAGCGCTACTGGCGGCAACCGTCCCTAGCAGCACCGCCGCCAAATAGCCTTGAGTGGCACCCCAGGCAATCAGCCCATACGCGGGCAGCAGAATCGTTAACCCCAGTAATGTGGCCCGATACGGTGAAAGCTTTCTCGCCCACGGCTGAAACAGCACACCACAGCTGCAAATACCGAAGGTCGCAAAGCCGCTCCAAGCGCTTAAACCGTGGGGCTGTAATGCAGAAGGTAGAATCGCGATCACTAACCCTACCATTGCCCAGGCAAGCAAAATTGCCAGCCCATAAGGCAGCGCCCCCTTTGGGTAGCTTGGAAGACGCAGCATAGCGCTTTTAGTAGGGCTCGGCGCGCTATCCTTCAGCGATAGAACCACTAGCAGCGCCAGCACGGCGGCCACTAGATAAAGCCACAGGCTGGGCGGAGAAACAGTGGGTGTATAGAAAAGAAATAGACTGGTAACCGCCGCCCCCAGGCCAAAACCCAACGCAGTACTGGCGGTGACATAGTTGGTTGAGATGTTTGTTGAGATGCGACTGTCCTGCCCACCCAACACCATTTGCATATAAGCGGGGGCAACCGCTGAGGTTAACCCCATGCTGATCCCCAGCAGAAAACGGGCGAACCCCAGCGCTACCAAACTTGGCACTATTAAAGTGATCGCGGTAGCCAAGAAACTTAACAGCAGTGCAGTCATGATTAATGGCTTGCGTCCTACCCGATCGGCAAGGCCATTTAGCCCGAGCAACACCGGTAAAATGCCCAGCACATAACATGCAAATGCAATGGTGGTGGACCCCACCCCTAAGCCATCGCGAGCGGCTAGCGCATCATAAAGCGGGGCCTGCAAATTGACTGCTGAGGTAATCACACACAGCGCAAATGCCAATCTCGCAGCATCCATTCGGTTCATAGCTCAATTCCTGAATAAGCAATCGGTTGAACCGTTACGCTCGCACGCTTACCCGCTAGCAGTAAGGTACACTTAACCACCATTATCTCGACACTGTTCCCCAGTTTTAGAGAACAGTTGAGGGCAACAGAGCCAGTGATGAAACTACCCATTAATCGGCATAGCGCCACTCCCATTGCACAACAGCTCGAAAGTGGTATTCGTGATTGGATTGAATCGCATGGCGCAGGCGGTGGCCGTCGTTTACCTTCCATACGCCGTTTAGCAGTGACCCATAACATCAGTCGTAACGCGGTGATTGAAGCTTACGAGCGACTAGTCGCTATGGGGTTGGTACGTTCAAGGCCTGGTGCGGGTTTTTATGTAGCGGACAACGCAGCGTCTTTCACGCAACAGCCTGCTAGTCCGCTTGACGAGGTGACCAACGGCCTGTGGGGACTTTTTAGTGCTAATGAACATTCGCTCAAGTTAGGTTGTGGCTGGCTGCCTAGCGAATGGCGAGAAGGTGATGATCTTACTCACGCCATTCGCCACGTTGCCCGAAACAGCCGTTCAGGAATTTTCGAGTACAGCACGCCTCAAGGACCTCTGGAGTTACGCGGATTGATTCAAGAGCGCCTGCGCCCATTGGCTATTACCGCTGACACGCAACAGATCGTCATGACCGGTGGCGGCAGCCACTCGCTGGACTTGTTAGTACGCCAGTTGCTTGAGCCCGGCGATGTGGTGTTTGTGGAGTCGCCTGGCTATTACAATCTGTTTGGGCTGCTACATTTGCAGCGTATTCGCGTGATTGGCGTGCCACGCTTAGCGGATGGACCGGATATCGAGCGTTTGGAAGCTCTCTTAGCGCTGCATCGCCCCAAGCTTTTTTACATCAACAGCGTATTTCATAACCCTACGGGCAGCACGCTCACTCCAGCGATTGCGCATCGGGTGTTACAGCTTGCCGAGCAGCACGATTTTAAAATCATTGAAGACGATATTTACGCCGATTTTCAGCACACCCCTACCATACGGCTAGCGGCGCTGGATGGATTGAACCGTGTTATCTACCTGGGTAGCTTCTCGAAAAGCCTCTCCTCGTCGCTACGGGTAGGCTTTATCGCCGCCCCAGCGACATTGGTACAACGCTTGGTCGATATCAAAATGCTGACCAGTATTTCTTCTTCTCGCTTTGCTGAGCAAGTAGTCACTACCATGCTACAAAACGGCAGCTACCGGAAGCTCACCGAGCGGCTAAGAATCAAACTTTCCAGCCAAATGACAATGGCGCTGACGATGCTTAAAAACGCCGAATGGGAGATTTATACTAAACCGGCGGGCGGCATGTTTGTGTGGGCAAAGCCGCCCGCCGCTATTACGCCCGACAAGCTGGCCGAACTGGCTAGCCAGTGGAAAATTACGCTATCACCGGGGCATCTGTTCTTTGCTGATAACCAAGCCACTCCTTGGCTGCGCCTTAACGTTGCCTATATACAAGATCCTAGAGCAGCGCATTTTATTACTTTAAAAACGGCATAAATTTTCGGTCTTTCAACACAATAGGCATCCGGAGGTGCCTATTGTGAGCTGCTTTAATGAGCTTTTATCTTTACAACATTATGCTTCCGGCTCTAAACGATAAACGCCGCCGTCCTCTTCATCGGTCACCACATAAAGCATGCCGTCAGGCCCCTGACGCACATCACGGATGCGGCCTACTACTCCATCCAGCACCACCTCTTCGTGGGCAACTTCATTATTTTCATCCAATACTAAGCGGTGCAACTGCTCACGGTATAGCGAGCCTACGAAGAGGCTGTTTTGCCATTCGCTGACATTATCACCGGTATAAAAGACCATTCCGGAAGGGGCTAATGAATCCTCCCATACGTGCGTGGGTTCCATCACCCCAGGGGCCTCAGTGCCAAGTCCAATATGCGCTTCAGTGGTGTACTCAGTGCCATGGGCGACCATCGGCCAACCGTAATTGGCGCCTTCCTCTACGCGATAAAGTAGGTCGCCACCATTCGGCCCGTGATCAACAGCCCACACATCGCCCGTTTCAGGATGAATCGTTAAGCCCTGGTTGTTGCGATGACCAAACGAGTAAATTTCCGGGCGCAGGTTGCCTGGCTCAACCCCAACAAAAGGGTTATCCGGATGCGCGCCGCCATCTTCCAGCAGGCGGATCATCTTGCCGCCGGGGTTGGTTAGATCTTGGGGCAAATTCTGAACGTTACGATCCCCAATGGAAAAAATGATTTCTCCATCACCGGGGAAAATAATCCGCGATCCATAATGGGCGCCAGGTTGCGTTCTAGGCACCTGACCATAAATGGTTTCTACGTCTGTCAGTTCACCGTTGTCTGCATCAATGCGAGCACGCCCTACGGCAAGGCCAGTACCATAGTCCGGCTCATAGGTGCTAAACGCGCGAGGATCACCGGGGCTGGAAAAGGTGAAGTATATCCAGCCGTTCTCCTCATAATCCGGGTTAACAGCTACATCTAATAAGCCACCTTGGTTGCCACCCTCTGGCGCAGATAGCTGGTCTTCATCGGTATCAATTTTTGGCAAATTACTCAGTTCAACCACCTCATCACCATCAATGAGATGTAGTCGCCCTGGGCGCTCTGTCACTAACATACGGCCATCAGGCAGCCATGCGACCGCCCATGGATGCTCTAACCCGCCGACGACTTTAGTAATGGTTAAATTGGTTTCTTCGGTTTCGTAGCCTGTTTCGATGCTATCTTCTTCAGCACTGACGCTGGCATTGGCAATACCCACCGCCCCCATCAACATCGCGCCTGCTACATACGTTGAAAGAGGTGTTTTACGGCTAGGGAAAGGGCGTCCTTGGGGTGTCATGCATTGCTCCTTGCAAAGGTTAAATACTGTATCAGCCTTAAACTTCCTCATTAGCCTAGAAAACCTTCGTACAATCAGCAACTAATATTAGCAGGCGAAGCTTTTATATCCACGATCAGATCCTTGCAAAAAAGCGGCGGGTCGAATTCATAGGGGTAACCGCCGGGGTTGGCAATAACACGGGTACCGTCACGCATAATATCAACGGGTTCGTGGACATGCCCGTGCACCCATAGATCCATTTTCCCCATCAGATGAGGCAGGTGGGAAGCAAACGCGGGGGAAAGTGCATCGCCTACATATTGATCAGGAATGCAATCGTGCAGAGGTGCGTGGTGGCTGACGACTATCTTTGGGCCGTCAAATGGTTGAGCCAGCTCATGCTCTAACCAGTTAAGCGCTTCGGCGTGTAATTGGCTGCTCGCTAACGGTGTAAAGGTAACACCGGGCGAGGTTTGTACGATTTTAAAGTCAGGCATATAACGCAGCGCCTTAGACTCTGTCTCCGCTGGGCTTTTGGTTGGATCACCGGCGTAAAGCGCAAAATCGGTCCATAATGTCGTGCCGTAAAAACGTACTCCATTTAACGTTACGGCGCGGTTATCCAGCAGTTCAATATCGAGCCGCTCGGCTTCCAGCCTCAACTCTTCGCGCAGAAGCGGTATGCAGGTCCCGTAGAATTCGTGATTGCCAGGCACATAGATAATCGGCACATCTGGAAATCGACGGCGAGCCCAGGCAAGCCCTTCGCTTTTACGATGGATATCGCCAGCCAGGACGATTACGTCAGCGTCTACGTCTGGCAGCTCGCGGTTTTCGTCAAAGAACTCCAAGTGTAAATCAGACAAAATACGCAGGCGCATTGGGCTACTCGTTGCTAAAAAGAGATTAGGCTTTGTACGAATACTGCTTTAGCTCGCCCCTCCCGGCAAGCTAAAGCAGGGAAGGCAAGTTTAACGCTTCAGAAAGTTACTTTTGACTAGATGTACTACCTCATCCATGCGACCGCTCAACACCGCTTTGGCAGAGTAAAGCGCGGTAGAAGCCACTTGCCCTGCTTCTACTTTTGGTGGCATTACCAGTTCCATCGGATTAACGACGACATCGAGCAGTGCAGGCCCTGGCTGAGCCAGCCAGTCGTGAATGGCATCATCAAGCTGATCTTCACGCTCTACGCGCTTGCCCCATAATCCCATAGCTTGGGCAACTTGACCAAAATCGGGATTTTCCAACGCCGTATAAGCATCCAGCAACCCTTCAACTTTTTGCTCTAATTCGACAAAGCTTAAGGAGCTGTTGTTATACACCACGATTTTAAGGGGAATCCGCCGCTGAACCAGGGTTAACAGATCCCCCATCAACATCGAGAGGCCACCATCGCCACACATTGCGATCACTTGACGATCGGGGTAGGCCAGTTGCATTCCCAACGCCTGAGGATACGCATTTGCCATGGTGCCATGCTGTAAACTGGAGTGTGTGCGGCGCTTTTCTAGAGCACGAATATGGCGCAACATCCATACGTTAACACTGCCAGTATCGGCGGTAATCAATGCATCATCGCTAGCTAAACGGTCAATAGCGAGAGTTAGCTCTTGAGGGTGAATTAGCCCATCGTCTTTACTGTTATGGGCCGATTTATCCCACGATTTTTGATAGCGTTTGCGACACTTCTCCAGCCAACGTGTGCTGGAATTGGCTTCGACGACTTGAAAGAGTGCTTCGCAGGTATCACGCACGCTGCCGATGATCCCCACATCAACAGGGTAGCGTTTACCAATCTGCGCGGGATCATTATCAATCTGAATAATCGACGCGTCTTCTGGGTAAAACTGGCTAAACGCGAAATTACAACCCAGCAATAGCAGCGTGTCGCACTCCGCTACCGCTCGATAGCCACCTTCAAGGCCATAAATGCCGGTCATGCCCACTTGGTAGGAGTTGTCGTACTCGATAAAATCTTTAGCGCGCGAGGTCCAAGCGATGGGAGCCTGCAGTTTTTCTGCCAATGCCATCACCTGCTCACGTGCACCTTCACAGCCTGCGCCAGCAAAAATGGTGATATTGCCACCCTTATTAAGCTGCTGCACCGCAGGCACTAATGACTCAGCCGATGGGCGCAATGAGTAACTAAAACGGTGAGTACGGTAGGCAAGTTGGTTTTGCGGCGTTTGACTAAAAATATCGCCAGGAACAATTATCACCGCAACGCCACCCTTGGCCAGCGCGGTTTGCGCGGCAAGCGCTGTCATACGACGCGCCTGTTCGGGGGAGTTCAGCGTTTCACAAAATACGCTGTATTGTTCAAATATCTGGGACTGATCGACTTCTTGCGGAAAGCGCCCGCCCGTTTCACCAAGCGGGACCTGAGTGGCAATAAATACCACCGGTGCGCCATTACGGTGGGCATCAAATAGGCCATTAACAAAATGCAGGCTACCAGGGCCACAAGAACCGGCACATAGCGCTAATTCCTGGGTGATATAAGCTTCACCCCCGGCGGCAAAACCGCCCACTTCTTCGTGGCGAACCCCTATCCACTCTATGTCACTTTGTCGCAGGGCATCGGTGAAGTGATTAAGTGTATCCCCCACCACACCATAGCAGCGCTTTGCTCCGGCATCGTGGAGGGTTTCTATCATAATTTCAGCAACATTGGTGCTCATAAGCGACTCCTTTCGCAACTACGTTAAAACGGATTAATCGCCTTAAAGCCTAGCTGATGAATAGCAATCTTGCTTTGTGTACTGTCCCAGCCAAATGGTCACTCACAGAATTATGCTGCACCGCAACAAAAAAGTACTATACTAGGTGTGTAGTCCCACTAGGAGGACCACACAATGACTTTTTTAATAACCTCCCCTGCACGCGACAAAGAAGTTCTAGAGTTCTGGAACTTGAATGCTAAGTGGCATCGTGAAGCAGTTGAAGCGATGAAAGCCTACCTAGGCTAATTCAAGCGCTTTTAGCTTCTATAGACCAAAAGCTAATCACCGAAGCCGGATGAATTTCCGGCTTTTTTACGGCTATGAAAATCCTTTCCATTCAATTAGATGAACGCATTCGAAGCTTAGGCGTAAGCAATTGCTTACACAAAATGGCAAATTACCTACATCTTTGGGACTAGCTCTCGTCAATGAATGCCCCTAGTATCTATTACCACAGCTCAATTGCTGCTCTGCACAACACAAGCTGTGTATAACAATTAGCGGTATATAAAAAATCCTTAATGAACCCCTGAAACCGGAGTGGACGCCATGCAAAGCTCAGTTACCCAAGGTCACATGTTGGAAGTTGAAGTTATGGAAGTATGGGCACAGCGTGCGCTGCAACAGCGCGCGGCACTAGATGCCATTAAGGCATATTTGCGCTAAACAAACGCCAGTAGTGAGCGGTTTGTACCATCCAACGCCTCGTTCACGAGGCGTTGTTTTGTGCGGCAGGCGAATTACAACCAGTTGGCTTCTGGCGCTTCGGAGCTATCAAGCTGCGAGAGATAGGTGTCTTGTAAAATATACATCCGCTTTACATCCCGGTATTTGCCGTTGATAAAGAACTCCTGCACAAGGTGGCCTTCTTCAATGAAGCCACTCTCCTCATAGAGATGAATCGCTTTTACGTTTTCCACCGCCACAATCAGGTAAACCTTATGCAGGTTTAAGATCGTGAACGAGTAATGCAATGCCTGTTGGATCAACGAGCGTGCAAACCCTTTTCCCTGGTGGTCAGGCGTAATGATGATTTGAAACTCGCCGCTACGGTGGATGTAGTCAATCTCAATTAACTCTACCAGCCCAATCGCATTACCATTACTGTCTTCGGCGACAAAGCGCCGTTCTGCGTTGTCATGAATGTGCTTATTATAAAGCTCCTCCAATTCGTCAAACGATTCGTAGGGCTCTTCAAACCAGTACGACATGATGCTCTGGTTGTTGTTGAGTTCATGGACGAAACGCAAGTCGTTACGCTCCAGCGCACGTAAGTAAAGTTTGTTGTCCATTACCTGCTACTCTTTGAAAGTTACATTCTGATTAAGCATTTTAAACAATACGACTATTCAACTGCTTGCTGCATTTTGTCACTCGATATTTTCGTTAGCCGTTTGAATGCAAATAGCTCCGCCAGTGGGTGTTCCTTTCCTTCAATTAGCGCCCGTAGTAGCTTGGCACCAATCATGCTATAGCTGATCCCATTGCCACCATAAGCCATGGCAAAATGTACCCGTGGGCCGTAGGCGCCGTGGGGGCCAAAAAAAGGCAGGCCATCGTCTGTTTCAGCAAAGGTACCGCCCCAGGAGAACGTTGGATTAATCTCAAGCTTAGGCCATAACGCTTCGACTTTGTGCGCTAATCCTTCGGCTTTCTCTTCGACCCGTGCATCACGTCGTTTAGGGATATCTTCATCGTCATCATCACCGCCGATTAATAGGCGGCCATCGCCAGTCGTGCGCATATAAAGGTAGGGGCGCGCCGACTCCCACACCATGGTGTGGCGCAGCTGACCTAACGCCTCTGGTGATAGCGGGTCAGTGATGAGAGCATAACTACTGCGATTGATCGCCACCGTTTCAGGCAACCAAGCTTGTGACTCGTATCCTGCCGCCATCACTACATACTGGCAGCGCAGGGTGGCGCCGTTAGTCAGCGTTAACGTAACGCCCTGCTCATCAGGTGTCATCGTCTCCATTTGCGTACGGTCATACACCTCACCACCCCGCTCGACGACCTTGGCAAACAGCTTATAAGCCATGCGATAGGGGTCAATACTGGCCGCTAACTGGGTGAGAATAGCCCCTGGAGCTGCGAAGCCGTACTCCTTTAACACGGCCTCACGGTCAAGCCAGGAAGCCTCAAAGCCATGCTTCTGGCGCAGCGCCAGCTCCGCTTTCAAAGATGCCACGTCTTCTTCATTACTGGCGTAATAAAGGCTTTTTTGGCGCTCAAAATCCACATCGCCCAGCCCTGCGGCCAGCGTTTCAAGCTCCCCAATGGCGTCAGCACAGGCGCGATAAGCAAACACCGCATCCGCCTCACCATAACGTTCGGCTAATTCAGTCATATGCGTGTCGATTTCGTATTGCAGCAACGCTGTACTGGCAGCGGAGCTACCCCAACCGATATCGCGCCGCTCTAACACCACCACCTGATGACCGTGACGGCTCAGCTCATCGGCAATTAAAGCACCGGTAATACCTCCTCCAATGACCACTACCTCGCTTTGATGATCGCGGCTAAGTTTGGGAAATGCTTTCAACAGGCCGTTTTTTACAGCCCAAAATGGATAGCCACTTTTTAGGTCCATCGGGATGCCTATGCTGGATTGACTTGAAGTATGCTGTTAACCATAGATGGTTCCTGGAAACTTGCTCGATAAAGCGCTCCTAAGTAAGCGCCCATACACAAAAAAGGAGTTCCGCATGATTGATTTACGCAGTGACACGGTGACCCGCCCTACCCCCGCTATGCTAGAAGCGATGATGGCTGCTCCGGTTGGCGATGACGTGTGGGGCGATGATCCTACGGTGAACGCATTTCAAGCAGACCTGGCCGAACTGACAGGCAAAGAAGCGGCGCTGCTGTTTCCTAGTGGCACGCAGAGTAACTTGGTGGGATTAATGGCCCACTGTGAGCGGGGCGATGAGTACATTGTTGGACAGTCAGCCCATACCTACAAATATGAAGGCGGGGGTGCTGCGGTACTGGGTAGCATTCAACCACAGCCGATTGAAAATGCCGCCGATGGCACGCTGCCGCTGGAAAAAATAAGCGCGGCGATTAAAGCCGATGACTTTCACTTTGCCCGTAGCAAACTTTTGGCATTGGAAAACACCATTGGGGGCAAAGTTTTGCCCGCCGATTATGTACTAAAAGCCACCGAACTTGCCCGAGAGCGTGGGTTAGCAACGCATCTGGACGGGGCACGCCTCTTCAATGCTGCGGTCGCGACAGATACGTCGCTCAAGCAACTCTGCTTGCCGTTTGACAGCATCTCACTATGTTTTTCAAAAGGGTTAGGCACTCCCATGGGCTCAGCACTGGTGGGCTCTCAAGCGCTAATCGATAAAGCACGGCGGTTACGCAAAATGGTGGGTGGCGGTATGCGCCAAGTAGGAATTATCGCCGCTGCTTGCCAGTACGCAATAGATCATCATGTTGCCGACTTAGCCGATGACCACCGTCGCGCGGAACGTTTGGCGGCAGGCTTAGCAAAACTGCCCGGCATTGAGATCACTTCCCAGGCAACCAATATGGTGTTCGCCCGTTTCCCCGACGCCCATGTGAAACCACTTTCCACTTGGCTAAAAGAGCACGGTATTTTAATCGAGCTGCTTTACGCCACGCGCTTCGTTGTTCACCGCGATATCAGCGATGCGGATATCGATAAGGTGATTGCGGTGATGGAAGCCTACTTCAGTCAGCATTGAGTGCTTTCTCCTGGGGCCTGGGGTGGCTTATAAAAGCTTATAGGCGCCGTAGCCCCCACATAAAGTAAGCACCACCAATCAGGGAGGCGACCAAACCCGCGGGTATCTCATAGGGAAAGATAATCTGACGACCGACCCAATCCGCCAGCACCATCAACAGCATGCCGATCAACGCCGCTCCTAGCAGATGCTGCCCCGCGCGCGAGAAGCCAACCAGCCGTGCCATATGCGGTGCCAGCAGGCCAATAAAAGAAAGCGGCCCCACCACTAGAGTGGCGCAGGCAGTGAGCAGTGCCACCAGCAACAGCAGTGCTAGGCGGGCACGATTGAGCGTTACCCCAAGCGCTTTAGCGGTTGGTGCACCCAAGGGCAGAATATCCAGCCAGCGGGTAAAGGGTAGCGTGACCAGCGCCAGTATCGCGGCAATTCCCCCCACCACCACCGCATTGGTGACATCCACATAATAGGTAGAGCCCGCCAGCCAGGCGATGACTTGCTGGCCACGGGGGTCGCCGCCCGCCAGCATCACGCTGCGTACGGCGTCAAACAGCGCACTAATCGCCACCCCGGTAAGCAGTAAGCGTTCGGGCAAAAAACCGCTCTTGCGGTTAATACCAACAAGAACTAGCAGCGTCGCGAAAGCACCTAGTGTGCCTACGCCAATCAGCATCATGTTAGTGGGGCGGGTAGGAGGAAAATGCCCAATATCAGCGCAATAGCACAGCCACCACTGATACCCAGTACTTCGGGGCTAGCCATGGGGTTGGCAGAAAGGCGCTGAAGAATCGTGCCCGCAATTGCCAGCATCAGCCCACTTGCCGCTGCTGCCATTACCCTGGGTAAACGCCACTGCATGACGCCCCAGTTATTGGGCGCCAGCCAATACCAGCCATCTACGCCCTGACCAAACAACAGCCCCAGCAGCGTCGCTGCCAGTAGCGCTAACAGTAAACCAGTGGCTAAGCGGGAAGGAGCGGGATGACGATAAGCAAAAACAGACACGCCTTTGGGCGGTCGGTCACCCTGCAACTTCAAGCGCGGAATCAGCCACATTAATAGCGGTGCACCCAGGGCACCGGTAATCGCTCCGGTAGGAATAAAGGCCGCGGCCATGCCCGAGAACTGCTGCAGCAACAGGTCTGTGGTGGCCAGCAGCACCGCCCCTAGCAGCGTCGACCAAAGCAGCCGAGGGCCTAGCCGTCGAGCGCCCGCCATACGTACAATATTGGGTGCGGCAAGGCCGATAAAACCGATAATACCCACCACGCTAACAACGCTACCGGTAATAAACACCGCCAGCCCCATCCCCGCAAAGCGTAGATAAGCGAGCGACACGCCTAAGCTTTTGGCGCTGGCGTCATCAAGTTCCAGCACCGCCAGCGGGCGCAGTAGAAACCATGCTGCAACACAGCTGATTGCCAGCCGTGGCCAGAGCACCGCAACGCCATCCCAGCCGTTTTGCGCTAATGATCCCGCGCCCCAAATAAGCAGCCCCGAGAGCGCTTCATGGTTAAACAGCAACAATGCGGTGGATAGCGCGCCCAAATACAGGTTCACCACCAGCCCCGCCAGCACCACTACAATAGGCGCCAAGCCACGCCGCCAGGAAAGTAGGAAAACTAACCCCACCGCCAGCGCGCCACCCAGCAAAGCGACCCACTCGCGCCCTACAATGAGTAACCCCGGAGCCAATAACGTGGCGGTCATCAGTGCTAGATTAGCGCCCGACGCTACTCCCAGGGTGGTGGGCGAGGCCAATGGGTTGCGCAACACTTGCTGCATCAATACACCCGCCAGCCCTAAGCCACCCCCGGCTAATAGCGCAATCGAAAGGCGTGGCCACCAAGTGAAATAGAGCAGCAGTTCGTCAACGTTCTCAAAAGAGGGCGCTATCAACGCCTGCAAACCTAGCGAAAACCCACCCTGTTCCTGTAGCCCCACCCAAAATAGCACCACCATCGGCAGGCTAAGCAATAGGCACGCTTTCGCTGGGGACATTCCCCCTATGCGCTGCCCCCCTAGCATGGCAAATAACCTTGCGTAATAGCCGAGCATGTCGTCACGGGTGGCGTGATAGGCAGCAGCGTCATTTTTTAGCCTTAATATTTGCAGAACGTTAAAGATTAAATTATTGACAACGATTCTAAATGATAACGATTAGCACTACAATTGGCATCTTTGTTAGCGGAGATAATGCAATGGCGGCTAAACCCAGCTACCAACTCTTTGATATCACGCTCGCTAGACGCACCCAGGTTAGTGCCTCATTAGTTAAATTTACCTTCAGTGGCCCTAACGTCAGCCAAATGGCGACCTATGCTCCCGATCAGCGCATTAAGCTGTTTTTCCCCGATGCTGGCGGCACTCTTGATCCACTATTTGCTATTGCCAAACTGGAGGAGCATGACTGGTACAGCGCCTATCGCGCACTCCCGGATGCCCAGCGCCCCTCTGCGCGTTCTTATACGATCCGCGCCCTTCGCCCAGAACAGGCCGAGGTAGACGTGGAATTTGTTCTTCACGGAGACACTGGCCCCGCATCGCGCTGGGCAATGCGTGCCAGGCCAGGCGACCGACTGGCCATGACAGCACCCGTGGCCAACGCAGCAGGGCCAACACTAGGCTACGAGTGGAAACCGCCAAAGGGGGTACGCCGGATTTTAATCATCGCCGATGAAACTGCCCTACCTGCTGCCGCGGGTATTCTGGAAACCCTTGCTGACCTTCCGCTAAAGCCAAAGGTGGAAGCCCTGTTTGAAGTGCCCCGCAGTGATGATGTACAGCCGCTCCCCCAGGCCGCAAAACTACGCTGGCTGGCGCGCGATACAGAGCCCGGCTGCCAACACGGCGAACTGCTAAGGAGAGCACTAGGCGATATCGATTTGCAGCAAGAAATTATCGCCTTGGGCGGAAAACCGTCGACTGTTACGGATGATAGTGAGGATGGCGAGGAACCGCTTTGGGAATCAGCTGCCGTGGACGACAGCGCGCCCTTCTACGCCTGGATCGCCGCTGAAACCAAGGTTGCCATGAAGCTACGGCGCTACTTGGTTAACGAGTGTGGGCTACCCAAACAGTACGTGACCAGCATGGGCTACTGGCGCCAGGGCAAGGCCAATGGTTAATTGGCGAGATACCCCTAGCCATTATGGAAGAGTAAGCCGAGCGCTGCACTGGCTGACCGCGGTATTGGTAGCGTTTCAATTTATTGTTGTATTGGCTTGGCGCGCCATGGGTGAAAACACCATCACGCTACTGCTGGCAAGGATTGGGCCCCACGGGTCATTAGGTATTCTGATTTTACTAGTTACGTTGGCTCGCCTTGGCTGGTTATGGATTAACCGAAAGCAGCGACCACCAAGCTCACAAGCGCCCTATGGCCGATTGGCGCGTCTCTCCCATATAACGCTCTATGGGCTGCTACTTTGGCTACCTGCTTTTGCCCTGCTGCGCCAATATGGCCGTGGCGGTGCAATTCACTTTTACAGCATTGAGTTAATCCCCGCAATGGAGCGCGAAATAGCCTGGATGATGGCCCCTGCAGGCGCTCTGCACAGCCCACTCTCGTGGCTACTGTTGGCGTTAGTAATCGGCCACATCGTGATGGCGCTGATTCATCGGTTTTGGCTCAAAGATGACGTGTTTACACGTATAACGGGGGGTAGCTATGTGGGAGATAGCTGATTATTGGGCCCGCAAGGTTACAAATGATAACCATTAGCACTAGAATAAGCGCCTTAACGCTTCCTATCGCCAGGAGTCAGTCATGTTCGAGGTCAAAGGTGCCACCTTTGAAATCAATGGTAAGCCACTTTTGCAGCCCATTGAGCATACCTTTCAAGAAGGCAAGGTTTACGGCCTGATTGGCCATAACGGCTCGGGAAAGTCGACGTTGATCAAGTTGATGGCCCAGCAGCAGCCGGTAAACCAAGGTGTGATCCACTTTGACCAGCGCCCGCTAAGTGATTGGGGAAATCGTGAGTTTGCTCGTCAAGTCGCTTACTTGCCGCAGCATTTGCCCAGCGCCGAGAACCTGACTGGCCGCGAACTAATAGGCTTTGGCCGATACCCATGGCACGGGCTACTAGGCCGCCACACGCAAAAAGATAAAGATGCTGTGGAGCGTGCCATAGCGCTCACCCATACCGAGGCGTTTGCTGACCGCTTAGTCGACACGCTCTCAGGCGGCGAGCGCCAGCGGGTATGGCTTGCCATGCTGCTCGCTCAGGGTAGCCGTTTTCTGCTACTCGATGAGCCGCTGGCGGCGCTGGATATCGCCCACCAGATGGAAGTACTGGCGCTGATCCGTAAGCTTTGCGATGAACTCAATCTCGGGGTGATCATTGTGCTGCACGATATCAATATGGCATCCCGCTACTGTGATGAACTAATGGCGCTACACAGCGGCCGCTTACTGGCCCATGGCACGCCTGGGGATATGATGTGTGATAGCACCCTGGAAGCTATTTATGGCCTCCCCATGCAGGTCATGAAACACCCTAACGGTGAGCACAATATCGCCTTTGCCCAATAATGCTTAACGCGCGCTTTCTGTTTAAAACGTAGTCACCCTGTTTAAAACGTATTCATTCTCAACAAATTACTTCAATTGATATGCATTATCGTTTAACCTGACAAAAGATTACTTCCCCAGCGCCCTGTGTTGGAGTTCTGCAATGCCCCTTGCCCTGCGTCAGCCGCAAATATTCGAGCCCTCATTGGCCACCTGCTACACGGGGTCATTGGCTAACTTTACGCCGCCTTTAATTGGCGGCACACCGCCGTTGCAGGCGTTTAAAGCGGCACGCTGGCGTAATGCTAGTTGGTTGCAAAAAGATCTCGCCCGTTTCGCTGAACAGTATCCCGGCGGCGACCAACGCGCCATCATATCGATTTGGTCTAAATGGCACTTCAGCGCCCTCACTGTGCCTGCATTGGCCGCTAACCTGCTGCTCAATCGCGACCTGCCGGTAGGCTTGGATAATGTGCAGGTTATCTTTAATGAAAAAGGCGCGACTTCCCGGCTTTGGCTACCCCACGAAGGCACCGCGCTCACCACCCAAGCGCCGTTTGAGCGCTTTGCCAGCTTGATTGAGCAGCACTGGGCACCGTTGATTGAACAGTTGGCGGAAATCTCGGGTGCCGCGCAGCGGGTATTCTGGAGCAATGCGGGGGGTTACCTGGATTATTATGTCAATGCTCTCGCCGAGCATCCGCTTGTTAATGACGCGGCGCTCGACGCAGCTAAGGCGCTGCTAGCAACACCTACGCTACCCAACGGCAAGCGCAACCCACTGTTTCAGCCGGTGCGCTACTTTACGCCTAAGGGCAGTGAAGAGGTAAAGCGGGTGCGCAAGCTGTGCTGCCTGCGCTATCTGTTAGATGAATTTGATACTTGCGGGACCTGCCCACTGGAAGGCTGCGACCTTGAGGCGCGCAAGCGCGCCAAGCAAACCGCCTGATAAACGCTGTTTAGCTATTAATCTGTGCCACTGCATCTTCACTTGCTCGCGCCCGCTGCTCGCCTTTTAGCTCTGTTAGCTGTCCTTTCGACATCTCTAATAAACGATCAGCATGCACGAAATAGCTATCATCATGACTGATGGCAAACACGGTTTTACCCATCGCCTTAAGATAGGGTAACAGCTCGCGGTAGAACAGCCGCCGGAACTGCGGATCCTGATCTGCCGCCCATTCGTCCAGCAATAAGATATCGCGCTTTTCGGCAATCGCCAGCAGCAGTGCTAGGCGCTTGCGTTGACCTTGTGAAAGCTGCGTGTTAATCACCCGATCACCTTCCCACTGCAGTTTGTGCTGCATCTGCAGTCGCTCAAGCCAGGTTTCAACGAGCTGCGGGTCAGCGGGAAGCCCTTCAGGGCCCATGGTTTGATCGAACTGATGAAAATCGGTAAACACACTGGCAAAGCGAGCGCGGAATGCATCCCATTGGTCGGCAGTTATCACTTGCCCATCAATCTTGATGGTGCCACTTTGGGGGCGGTACAACCCGGAAAGCAGCCTTGCCAGCGTCGATTTACCGCTGCCGTTGCCGCCAATCAAAAACACCTGCTCACCGCGCTCAAGCGTCAAATTAAGTGGCCCCACCTGGAAGCCTTCGCCTTGGGCAGTGTTTGGGTAGTGATAGCTGACATCGACCAGCTCAAGGTGCCGCCAATCGGCCAGCGTATCGTCAACCGCGAAGCTTGGCTGGTACTCGGCCAATTCCAGGCTGCTCAACTTATCGAAAGCGACCTGAGCACTAATTAGCGTTGGCCATGCGCCCACCGCTTGTATCAGCGGCGTACGCAGAAACAGCAGCGTCAACGCAAACGTGGAGGCCACCGTAGTGTTCGCCCAGCCAAGCCCGTTGGAAAGAAAGAACACCACGCCGATGGCACCTAACATCATAATGTTTGACCAGTTATTGGCGCTTAAATGGTAGGTGTCAGCACGGATGATATGGTGACGATAGTCCCGCGCATTGGCGGTGTAGCGTTCATCAAAAAAACGCCGTGCACGGTCGCGGTTCAATGCCAGCTCTTTGCGCCCTTCAATGGCCGCCTGGAAATCTTTATACAGACTGTCTTCGCTTTCACGCACGAGGTGAAAATGGCGATATACCTTAGAGACCAACCACCAGCCCACGCCCATGGTAAACGCGATCCACAGCACGGTGATCACCACCATTTGTGGTGAGAGCCACGCCAAGTAAGCGACCGAGGCAAGCGTTAGTACTACCCCTTGAATCAATTCCGGCAGGCGCACAAAACCGATAGTGATATTACGCACATCACTGGACAGACTGGCGAGCAATGTCGCATTGCCCAATTGCTCTAAACGCTCAATATCAGTATCAAGAATCCGCTTCACCAGCCGTGAACGAAGATCAAACACAAAGTGATGACCAAGGACGGTCAGTGCCAGCTGGGTGGCTAAGGTAACCGCGAGAAGTACCGCTAACAGGCCTAGAAATTGCGGCAGCGCAGTCAGGCTACCTACTTCTATCAGGCACTGATTGATAAACGCAATCACGCCTACCCCTAACCCAGCACTCAATAGACTCAGGCCAATCGCACCTAAAAAAGGCCAGCGATAGTGACGAAATACTAAGCGCAGCAGCTCCATTATTGACTTCCACCATGGCGATATAAGCGGCAAATTGTGACGGACTGAAGCGCTAAGTCAATAAAGAAGTGATTTTCATTTACCTTTAATAATCTTGATTTAAACACCATCATTTGAAGAGCAGGTCATTTATATAAAGATTGAAGTGGCTACTAACACGTCTACACTCAAATTATGCATCTGTCGGTACAGAGAACTTTATAAATGACGTCATCAGCCTCCTTATTTACCCTGCTAATAGCAGGTGGCCTACTGGCTGCCCATGCCGCCTACGCACAAGAAGCGTCTAATGCTCAAGCAACGACTAGCTCACAATCCTGGGATGACGCTCTGGTGAGTGCCGCACAACAGGTAACTTTAGGGCCGCGCCCACTATTCTTGGTCAATGATATGAGTGCGGAGAACGATCACGAACGCGCTTTAAAAGACTCTTTATTGGCCTGTGCTGCCGAGCAAACTCAGTGGCAGCGCTCTCCCATTGCCATTGGCCACCGTGGTGCACCGTTACAGTTCCCAGAGCATACCCTTGAGTCTTACATTGCGGCCGCTCAAGGCGGCGCTGGAATTATGGAGTGCGATGTTGCCTTCACCGCCGACGAAGAGCTTGTCTGTCGCCACTCTCAGTGTGACTTACATTTCACCACCAATATTGTCGAAACTGAGCTTGCTGAGAAATGCAGTGTGCCACCCGCCTTTGATGAAACCAGCGGCGAACTCACCAATGCAGCCGATATTAGCTGCTGCACAAGCGACATTACGCTGGCTGAGTTTCGCAGCCTGCAAGGCGCCATGGAGGGCGTGAATACTGACGCCACCCACTTGCAAGAGTATCTGGCAGGCACCCCCGCGTGGCGAACCGAGCTTTACGCCTCACGCGGCACACTGATGAGCCATGCCGATAGCATTGCACTGTTTAAACAGTTAGGTGTGCAGATGACCCCTGAACTAAAAGTGCCTGAGGTCGATATGCCGTTTACAGGCCATACCGAGCAGGGATTCACGCAGCAGGCATATGCTCAAAAGATGCTGGATGAGTATAAAGCGGCAGGCGTTCGCCCAGGCGATGTTTACCCACAGTCGTTCAATTTGGAGGATGTGCTTTACTGGATAGAAAACGAGCCGGAATTTGGCCAGCAAGCCGTGTATCTGGATGGCCGCTATAGCGATGAATCCTTTGATCACACGAACCCCGATACTTGGCAGCCAAGTATGCAGTCACTGGCAGACAGCGGCGTTCAGATTATTGCGCCTCCCACTTGGATGCTGCTAGAAGCTAACCCGAATTTCGGTAATGATGATCAAGAGAAACGCCTACAGCCATCACTTTATGCGCAGCGCGCCCGTGAAGCAGGGCTTAGCATGATCGCTTGGACACTTGAGCGTTCAGGGCCATTAGCGGATGGTGGTCAGTGGTATCACAGTACAACGGAGGATGTTATTCAGCGTGACGGCGACAAATTAATCACCCTGGACGCCCTGGTAAATGATGCGGGCGTTATCGGGGTGTTCAGTGATTGGCCCGCGACCATCGCCTTCTACGACAACTGCGCGCAGCGCGGCGCTCCATAACACTTTTCATTAAGAGAATGACAACAGCGCAGCACAGGTGGCCGCACCCGCAGCGAATGGCCAGAAGCGGCTATGGCGGTCTTCAGGCAACTCCTCTTTTAATACATTTAAGACCAGCCCTCCTGCGACAAAGGCATACAGTAAACCGATAACCGCTTCCGTCACTTCAAAAGTATTACCCACCAACCAGCCTATCACTACCGCAGCGGCTAACACCCAGCGGCCTTGTGCCAAGTAGCTGTGTCGGTGGTGCTGAGCCAAGCCGTGGTCATTAACCAAGAAATGAAAGCCCATTGCCAAGAAGAAAAACGCGACCTCTGGGAGCTGATTGTCTCGGTAAACCAACAGATAGCCAATCAGCGCGTTATACAGTGAGAATGAGGCGATATGGATCCAAAAAACGCCCTTTAAGCGCTGCGGTGAAGCTACCGTTTGTGGGCGATCGCGGCGGGTATGCTGTTTGGCAACTTGCTCCAAGCCATAAAATACGCCTAGCCCAAGCAGCGCCGCAATATAGGCATTGTGTTCCAGATAAACCAGCGGCCCATGCTCTTCTATGGTTTGGTGAGCATCACTCAGCGCTGGGAAAATATGGATAAACACATAGCCAACAGAGACGCCACCTGCAAAAGAGAGCCAGGCACTGCGGGGTAAAGCATTCAAGCGCTGTAGTTTACCTGCATAGAGATGAATGGCCGCCAATCCAATAACAAAGGCGATTTGCAGCCCCATAACGTTGTCGCTCCCTGTTGCCTACCATCCTTCGCTGCTCCATCAAGGTAGTTAATCAAACCACTCAATCAGGCCCTCAATCAAATAAGCTCATACGCTTCATCACATTATCGCGCTTAATTTTCCAGTGGAAAAGCGCGCCCGCCACATGCAGTACCACCAACCCTAAGATGACCCAGCCAAGCCGTTCATGCCACATGAATAGCTGCTCGGAAAGCTCAGGATGTTCGCCAATCAAGCCTGGTAGATACCAATGGAAGAATTCGACAGGGAAGCCACCGCTGGCCGTCGCGGCCCACCCTATCAAAGGCATAGCCACCAGCGCCAGATAGAGCAGATGGTGAACGCTGGTGCTAACAATTCGCTCAAATGCATTTAATGGCGGCTCATGGTCAGGTACAACAAAGGCCAAACGGGTAATAATGCGCAGCGTCATTAACAGTAGTATCACTACGCCGAGCGTTTTATGGCTGGTGTAGAGCAGGTTCGTCAGCGTATTGCCTAACAGTTCCAGGGTACGCTCAAAGCCCAGAAAGCCGAGCGTTAAACCGCTGGCTAAAGAGAGCAACACCGCACCTGCGACTAACCAGTGAAGTATGCGATGCGGGTAGATATAATGATCTAATTCGTGCATTTATTGCTCCCTAAGCTTATTGATTTGTTCTTCATTCTAGTCAGTAACTTCCCCTTTCGCTGATTAAAACATCGTGCGCGAACGGCTGAATAGCCACTATCGGCATTATTGTCCTCTTAAGGATCAATAACCTCTACCTTATAGCGCTTCTGATGAGGCTGCTAGCTGCTCGCGTATTAATTCTCCCAGTCGCCGTGCAGGCTCAGAAGGACGGTGAGGTGCACGGTGCAGCGCTAGTTCAATCATAGGCAGCGCAGGTAAGCCACTGCTTTCATCTAAAGGCCTTAGCGCAGGCGTCAGCATACTGCGTGTAACTACCACCACCGCTAATCCTGCGGTCACAATAGGCGCCAACCCAGCCATGGATTGGCTAGTATAGGCCACACGCCAACTGCGCCCGGCGGCTTGCAGCGCTTGCTCTGCCACTTCACGAAATACATCCGCGCCTGGTGAGTAAAGCGCCAGTGGTAGCGGGTCGCTCAGTAGCGGCTGATGATTAACTCCCACCGCCCAAATCAACTGCTCACGGCGAATTACATCGCCCCCGGGCGAGTTACGCTGGCGGGTGACCAACGCAATATCTAACTCCTTGGCTTTTACTTGGTCAACTAAATGCACGCTGGTACCACAAATCACCTTCAAGCCAACGGCGGGATAAAGCTGATGAAAATAAGCAAACACTGAGGGCAAAAGGGAGGCGTAATCTTCGGGAATACCTAGCGTGAGATCCCCCGTTACTTGACGCGCCTGCATGTCGCTCCATGCGTCATCATTTAACGCTAACAGCCGGCGCGCATGGCTTAGTAAGCGCTCTCCTTCTGAGGTAAAGCGGATTCGCCTCCCCTCCCGCTCGTGTAAGCTAAGCGCTAACTGAGCTTCTAACCGTTGTAACTGCATGCTCACGGTGGATTGGGTGTAAGCCAAGCGTTTTGCGGCGGCGGTCACACTGCCTGTATCTGCAATCGCAACCAGCGTACGCAGCAGTGTTAGGTCTAACGTAGGGGCTCGCATATCACCAACCTTGATACAATTGATCAATAAAGATCGATATTGTGATGCTTTGTTAGTGAGTATGCTGCCCCGCATATGCACTAATCAAGGAGATCAGCTATGCATCCCGTTCACTCCCCCGCCTTATTGCCACGTTGGTACAGTGTTGGCGCGGCGTTAGTGGCCGTGATGTTATGGAGCGCGGCTCCGCTATTAGCCGAATTTGCCCGCACCACACCGCCACTACAACTAACGGCCGTCACTCTGTTAGCGGGTGCACTGGCGACATTACCGCTCAGCCGTCGTGCCAATGTAGCGGCCTGCGGGGCAGCATGGCAGTTCAGCATTTGGGTGGGCATACCGCTGCTCATTTTTGGCGCTGTTAGCACCTACTTTATTGGAATGCGTTTAGCACCGGCCGCTGAAGCAGCCCTGATCACTTACACTTGGCCAGTCTTGTTTGTACTACTTAGCCAATGGAGCCGTTTCGGACGCTTGCGGTTAAGCGGTGTATTAGGCGCGCTGATTGCATTTTCAGGCGCGGCGCTACTGCTTGTGCCACAACCAATCAGTGGAGGCCTGGGGGGAGCTACCATAGGTTATGGGTTAGCGCTCATGGCGGCCTGCTGCTGGGCACTCTACTCATGGTTAGGTCAGGTGGCACCCGTGGCATTAACTCGGCTACTGCCCAGGTTGCTGCTCATCGCGTGCGCCATTGCAGTAGCAGCCAGCCTGCTACTTGAAGGCCCTCTCCCATTACCCAGCGGTGAAGCCCTGCTAGCAGGGATTGCGCTGGGCTTAGGCCCTTACGGAGTGGCCATGGTGGCGTGGGATAAAGCACTGCGCTGGGGGCATGCAAGCCTAGTAGGCAGCTTAGCGTATGGCGTTCCTATCCTGGCCGCGCTACTACTCGTACTGGCGGGCATGAGCGTGCTGGACTGGCGCCTGCCCATGGCCGCAGTGCTGGTCGTGGTGGGTTGCCTTAAAGCAGGTTAAAAGGGCTACAGGTTCAAATAACGCGGCTCGGCAATGCCTTCCAATTCGTCGTTACGAAGTAAGCGTTCATTCCAAGACGTAGTTGACCTACTTCACGTCCCGGAGAGGTCTCAATAACTCCGGCGAGACCTTGTACTGCTTCCTGCCATC
>NZ_JBNNIW010000034.1:0-38951 GCF_050269715.1 Halomonas sp. NPDC076908
TATACGAATTGCTTTTTTTCTGACTCATGGCACACACCTTGATGGGCAGATAATATTATCTGCGTCTGTGTGTCCGGGAAACTATAACCACTTCATACCATAGCCGAGTCCACCTTGTAGTGGCGAGCGGTGATCAAAGATCAGCCACCAAAACAGTAACCCATCCAGCGCCATGCTCCAGTTCATCACCTGATAAAGGTCAGCGCTCAGCATGGCATCGAAGTGGATCTCGGGGATCAGCCAGAAATAGATAAGCCCAACGAACAACACGGTGGCGATTAATGGTTGCTGAAGTATCCTGTAGGCGGGGTGCAGCACATGTGTGAATAGCCTCCCCCTAGAAAGTTGTCTAATTCGTGTTGGCAAACCTTCGATCAATACCGGCAGGGGTGCTGCCAAAGCGATCAAGAAGGGGGCAGCGTGATGCAGTACCAAGTGTTGGGCACGATGGGCAAAGAACATGTACTGAGCGAGGTAGTCGTAATGTGTCAGGGTGACGCCATAGATCGCCGCAACTCCGAGCAGGTAGGTGAACGTGCGGGCTATGCTTGTAGGCTCGCCGAGCCGTTGGCACTGTCGGAGGCCACGCAGGTAGAGAACGATAGCCAGCACACAGGCGGTTGCCCACGTCAGTGAGAACTCCCAAGGCCTTAAGTAGCTCAGAGCAACGTCAATAGCCCTTCTCCCTCAGATTAAACACATTGAGACAGCTTAGGCAGTGACTGCACGATGCGGCAAGTGGATGCTACCAACGTTGTGATGATCGCATTAGCTCTTTCTACGCTAGGGATGGAAGAGCTCAATCAACAACACACGGCGAATATTAAGGGCTTGACGGTAGCCAAGCCGTTGTTCTCCTAAGGGCTGACAAAACGCGCTGCCTTGTCTTTATCGACATTCACGACGAATGAAGTGTCAGTTCTTCATAAACACTGTTGATATTGTCGTCTTCTTTATTACTCGGTTCCGGCTTGGGATACAGGGGTTCGATAAGCCCGTTGGATAATGCTAGTAAATCGCTAAGCTGTTCGTAATCGAAGCTAACGCCATCTGCATTGCGTTGCTCAAGGCGTGTAATGGCATCTGATATAGCGGTCATGCTGTGCTCTTCTTCTCCGAGTGGTGGAAATGCTTGAACCAGAGGCTGTCCGTCTTCCCAACCGATTTTAATAGGCTGATTGATGATATTGACCTGGGTGCCCGCCGGTATGCGGTCAAAAATTGATTCAATATCGTCAGGCAACATGCGTATACAGCCTCGGCTTGCGCGCATGCCAATGCCATCGGGCTGGTTGGTACCGTGAATCAAATAGCCATCGAAGCCTAAAATAATGGCGTGGTCTCCCAGCGGGTTATCGGGGCCGGGCGGCACAACGCTTGGTGCGGTTTCGCCGCGTGCTTCAGCTTCACGTTTTACCGACTCAGGCGGGTACCAGGCGGGGTTTTTAATGTTCATGGTGGTCTCGGTCACACCGAGAGGGGTATCAAACCCTTCGCGACCAATGCCAATAGGATAGGTCTCAACACGCGGTGTCTCACCGTTTTTGACATCTGGGTAGTAGTAAAGCCGCAGCTCGGCGATATTGATGACGATCCCAGTACGCTCCACATTCGGCAGAATAAAACGTCCCGGAATAGTCACTTCCGTGCCCACCCCTGGAACCCAGATGCTAACCTCTGGGTTTGCACGGATCATCTCCAAATAGCCAAGGTTGTGACGCCTGGCAATATCTATCAAGGTATCGTCGTAATCCTTTACGATAAAGGTGTCAGCCTCTCCGATAATATTACCTTCCTCTGGTAGCGGGTAATGCCCTTTGGGCCATTCCGTCTCCTGGGCAGTGGAAGGTTGTGCCGCCATGGCGACAGGGAGCCATGCCAGAAACGAAACCATCACACTCACGATGAAGCCGATCTGCATTGGCCATGGGAGGAATCTCTTAAGTATTGCTGCGTTCTTTGCCAAGAGCATCGCTAGGTTCCTTTTTCATCTAATGCGTCGTTTTTTGATCGAGATAAGTTCAGTTGTAACCCGAGCAGTGTCAGCACCGCAGCGAGTATCCAAGCGGGGCCACTACCGGTGCGTGTGAAAGGAGTTAGGCCCTGCATCGGGGTCACCTCGCCAGTTAAACTGGCCGGTTCAAACTGTGGGGCACGGGCTGTGACGTGGCCTTGTGAATCGATGATGGCCGTCACGCCATTACTGGTAGCTCGAAGTAGGTGACGACCATTTTCTAAGGCACGTAGACGCGCCATTTGAAGATGTTGGTGTGGGCCAATGGAGCGCCCAAACCACGTATCGTTGGAAACCGTTAATAGCAGCTCGGCATTACGCGCCTGTTGGGCGACATGGTCGGCAAAAATGATTTCGTAACAAATGGCATTGCCAATGGTGGCTCCAGCCACGTGTAACGGAGCCTGTTCGCCTGTCCCTGGGGTCAGGCGAGGTACTGGCAAGTCGAAAAAAGCAAGGGTGCCAGCGAGGAGACTTTGGAATGGCAAATACTCGCCAAAGGGCACCAAGTGCGCCTTCTGGTATTCGCCCTGCACATCATTTAGCCCTATGACGCTGTTATAAGAGCGCCCTTCACTGTCGCGTTGCAAAATGCCGGTCAACAAGGCGGTGTCAGGCCCCAGGTCGGACGCTACTTGCTCAAGTATTTGCTGTGCTTCCTGCTCAAGCATGGGAAGGGCTGCCTCGGGCCAAACGATGAGATCGATATCCCTTGCTTGCTCCCGTGTCATCGCCGTGTAGATACTGATCGCCTCGCGCTGCCCTTGGGCAGTCCACTTAATGCGCTGGTCAAGATTCCCTTGCAGCAATGCCACCCGGATGGGCTTGCCAGCCGGGGTTGTCCATTGGGCGGGCAATAGGAATGGAACGATCCACAAGGCGGCCATTGGGACAAGGAAACCCCAGCGGCGACGCAGTACCTCTACCCCTAACGTACCTGTCAGCGCGGTCATGAGTGACAGCAAGTACACACCACCAACGGGCGCCCATGGGGCTAGTGGAGAATCTACCTGAGAGGTGCCCAGCAATAACCAGGGAAAGCCGGTGAGCAACCAGGTGCGTAGCCATTCGCTCACCACCCACATACCGGCAAAGCTAAGACAGGCTAACCGTGGCCCCGTGATGCGCCGATAGAGCCCAAAGGGGATTGCAAAGAAGAGCGCCAGGGCGCTGACAAAAAGAGTGGTGAGGAGCATCGCCACCAAGGCCCCGGTGCCACTGAAATCGTGAATAGCAACGAAGACCCATGATGTGCCAGAACCGAACAGGCCTACCCCATAGCACCACCCACGCAGGGTGGCCATGGCGGGCGTTAGCGACTGTATCTTCCAATAGACCAGTGCCACGGCCACTGGGCCAAGCCACCATAGGGAAAAGGGGGCGGCACTCAAGGTGGTCATTACCCCAGCGGCGAGCGCTACAACGCAATCGACTATTGGTGAGGAGCGCCCAGCAAAAAGCGTATATTCTTTATCTTTATCGACCACATCCATAGCGTTACTCAGAGCGCTTAAAAGCAGGACTTTCACGCCATAACGCCACTGCGAACATCAATACACCTGCAAACAGAGCGATATCGGCCATGTTAAAGGCGGGCCAATGCCATTCGCCCCAGTAAATGTCCAGATAGTCGACGACGTACCCTCGCGCTAAGCGATCAACAGTATTACCGAGCGCGCCGCCAAGAATCAGGCTGTACGCACAGGCCTCCAAGCGCGACAGGGGTTTGCATAGCTGCACAACCAATACGACGACCACCACCAACGCTAAACCAAGAAAGAGGTAGCGCTGCCAACCCCCTGCTTCTGCGAGAAAGCTGAAAGCGGCTCCTGTGTTCCCGGTATAAACCCAGTTAAAAAACGGCGTTAGCGGAATGACTTGGCCAAACGACATCTGGGCGTGCACGATTTCTTTGACCAGTTGATCGGCTAGAGCCAATACGCAAGCAAATGTGAACCATGGCCAACGTCGTGAAGGGCTATCGTTTGGCGCTGTTCTCATGACGTTGTTTTTCCTTGTGACAGGCCTGTCATTGCGGTACTGGGCGAAAAGCGGTAACCCAGCAGTCGCATGGCGTTCAACGTCACCAGGACGGTAGCACCGGTATCGGCCATCACCGCAATCCACATGCCGGTAATACCCAGCGCCGTTGTAACTAGGAAAATGGCTTTTAAGCCAAGGGCGAGAACAACGTTGGTTTTCACATTGCGCAGTGTGGCACGAGAGAGGTCTATCAGCTCAGCGATGCCGGTAACGCGGTTCTTGAGCAAGGCTGCATCGGCGGTTTCCAACGCCACATCCGTGCCGCCCCCCATCGCGATACCCACATCGGCTGCCGCGAGTGCCGGTGCATCGTTGATGCCATCGCCTACTTTACCGATGGGGCCACGGCCAGCCGCTTGCCAGTCTCGAACATACGCTGCCTTGTCTTCAGGCATTAGTTCGCCGTACGCTTCAATGCCTAAGCGACCCCCCGTGGCAGCGACGGTGCGGGCATTATCACCGCTGAGCATGACCGCCTGTACGCCCAAACGGGATAGCGCCGCTAGGCCTTCAATGGCATCTTCGCGTGGCTCATCGCGAACCGCGATCAAGCCCAGTAAACGCTCGCCTTCGACGAGGAGAGCGAGGCTCTTACCGGCTTCTTCTAACGCGACAATCCGAGCACTGAGACTTTCCTCAAGGATGACTTTCTCGTGAAGGTGACGAGGCGTCATTAAGCTCAGCTCGCGACCCTCCACCTGGCCGGAAACACCGCGCCCCGCCAGAGCGCGGCCGCCGGTGACGGTGGGGAGGTTGATGCCCGACTGTCGGGCATGCTCAACGATAGCCGTGGCGATAGGGTGACTGGAATCCCGCTCTATTGCGGCGGCGAGCCGCAATACGCTGTTATCGTCTTCCTCAGCAATCCAAGACTCCACATCTGTGACTCTTGGGGTACCCGCAGTGAGGGTGCCCGTTTTATCTAATGCCACCAAGCGAAGCTTACCTAACTGTTCAAGAACGGCTCCCCCTTTGATCAGTAGTCCGCGCCGAGCTCCCGCCGAGAGACCGGCGGCGATGGCGGCTGGGGTGGAAATGACTAACGCGCAGGGGCATGCGATTAACAGCAATGCTAACGCACGGTAAATCGACTCCGACCATGCCATGGTCGATACCAGCGGTGGCACTATCGCCATCAGTAGGGCGAGTAAGACGACGGCGGGCATATAGTAATACGCAAAACGATCAATAAAGCGTGCTATCGGTGCCTTGGCGGCCTGTGCTTCTTCAACCAGACGAATAACGCGTGCGATCGTATTGTCATCAGCGCCTCGTGTTACCTCCACCTCCAGGGCGGCATCAAGATTCACTGTGCCAGCAAAAATGTCATCACCAGGCGCTCGCGAACGGGGTATGGACTCGCCGTTTACCGGCGACTCGTCAATGTCGGAGGTGCCCACCAGGATGCGTCCATCGCAGGGTACGCGATCACCGGGCCGCACCAGCACACGCTGCCCGGGTTTAAGTGACTCCGCCGAGACGTCACGCAGATGGCCATTGTCCATCAGCCTCGCCGTTGAGGGTGTTAAATTTGCCAAGGCTGAGATACTGCGGCGCGCTCGTGAAGCAGCTACCCCTTCGAGTAGCTCACCTACGGCGAACAAGAACACGACCATCGCAGCTTCAGCGGCAGCATTGATGGCCAATGCGCCAAGCGCAGCGATGCACATCAGCATCTCTATGGTAAAGGGATTGCGCATTTTGAGGGCGCCCCAGGCACTCTGCGCAATGGGTATTAAGCCGACTAGCGTGGCCAAAATGAAAGGCATATTACCCAGCGCAGGCCATGCTAAACGAAGCGCGAAGGCTACGATCAGCAAATTGCCTGTGATAATGACCAAGCGCCCTTTAGCGGTTTGCCACCAAGAGGATGAAGCACCAGGTGCGCGTGTTTGGCCATCATGGGAAGCCACTTGATAGCCTAGTTCGTTCAGGATGCCCTCAATGGTCTTTCGCGAGGGGGCCCCGTGATCGTGGTGGTGAATCTTCACTGATCCCGTGACCGAGCTTGCCGTGACTTCCTCAATGCCTTCCAGTCGCTCTAGCGCCGATACAACCTTGCGCTCACAACCGCCGCAGTCCATGCCTTCAACACGCAGCGTCAAGGTGGTAGGCGCTGTTGTCGGCGTTGATGTTTTCATGGTGCCTCTCCTGCCAATGGGCTATGGTTTTTAAGTGTAAACCTTGTAGCAACTACAGCTTCAAGCCCTGCCTAAGGAGTTTTACCATGTCGATGATCGGCCAAAGTATCAGCATTGGTGAGTTAGCACGACGAGCCGATTGCAAACCTGAAACGGTTCGCTATTACGAGCGTATTGGGCTGTTGCGCGATGCGACACGAACCGGTGGGGGGCAGCGCCGCTATGGAGACGACGCTGTGCGGCGCTTGACCTTTATTCGTCATGCCCGTGACTTTGGCTTTTCGGTGGAGTCAGTGCGAGAGCTTTTGGCCATGTCAGATCAACCTGATATGCCTTGCCAAGAAGTCGATGCCATCGCCACGCATCACCTAAAGAAAGTGGAGTCCCGCCTTCAACGACTGTCCATACTGCGTGAGGAGCTTCAACGGATGGTCACGCAGTGTGCCGGTGGTAAAGTGGAAAGCTGCCGAATCATTGAGGTCATCAGTGATCATCAACTCTGTATCACTGAAAAATCGCACGGAGGGGCTCTCGACTTGGGTTAGCACTAACGCTACGCCCCACGCCCAATGGTCAGCCCAGCGAAACATCCAAAAACAGCATGAGTACCAATCCGATGGAGAGGCCCAGCGTGGCCTTTTTTTGGTGCCCGCTTCGATGAGTTTCGGGAATAATCTCATGACTGATCACATACAACATCGCCCCCGCTGCAAAGGCCAACCCCCAGGGCAGTAGCGCTTGTGACATGCTGATGACTCCAGCGCCTAATAAGCCACCCAACGGCTCAACAAGCCCCGTAAGGGCGGCAATCGTCCATGACCGCCAACGTGAATAGCCCACGCCTAGCAGTGATACTGCTACGGCCAGTCCTTCTGGGGCATTCTGAAGTCCAATGCCAATCGCTAGTGGAATGCCTCCTTCGCTTCCCCCTGCGCCGAAGGCCACGCCAACGGCTAGCCCTTCTGGCAGGTTGTGTATCGTAATGGCAATAATAAACAACCAGATACGACGTAGTGAGGCAGCCTCTGGCCCTTCTCGCCCCTGTTCGAAGTGCTCATGAGGTAAGAGTTCGTTCAGTAGTGCGACCATTCCAATCCCTAGCAAGATGGCCGCACAGGCAATGGCAGCAGGTACCACGCTACCTCCGTAACGCAGCTCCGAGGCTTCTAAGGAGGGTATGATCAGTGAGAAGAAAGAGGCCGCTAGCATGACGCCAGCGGCGAACCCCAACGCTAAATCGCGAACACCACGATTCGGTCTTTTGGTAAACAAGATAGGAAGCGCCCCGACAGCCGTCATCAAGCCCGCGGCAAGGCTTCCCAATACCCCCATTGTGACGAGAGAAACCTCTTCCATACCGATTACCTGTCTTGTGGTAGATGAGTGATCACAGCGCTAGGGTTCCATAACGAGGCAAGCACACGTTCACGTTACTAACAATCCATGCAACGTTGCTAAGCACGGGTGGTTACGGCTCGTTAAACGAGATCAAGTCATAAATGGACGCCGTGCCGATAGCTTGTTCCAAGCGATCTCTTGCCTCGTAAAGTGACGCTTGATATTCACCTTGAGTCGGCTGCTCACCCAACATGATGCGTTGACCTTGACCAAGGGGATCAACAGGCTGGTTATTGACTCTCACTTCGTAATGCAGGTTGGGGCCCGTGGCGACCCCGGAGGAACCTACCTCTCCGAGCGACTCTCCCGCATTGACTAAATCCCCAACCACTAGCTGTGGGGAGAATCGGCTAAGGTGTGTGTAGCGACTAATGGCCCCTGTGTCGTGCTCCACCTCGATCACCTGCCCATATCCCCCTTGGCGACCCATAAAGAATACGCGCCCAGGTGCGGTGGCAATGACCGGCGTTCCTGTCGGCGCAGCCAAGTCAATTCCATTATGAGGACGCATCCCTCCATACACAGGATGTCGCCGATTCCCAAAGCGAGACGTTAAGCGGGCACTAAGCACGGGCAACCGCAACGTGCCTAGCAGGGTGTCGCTTTTGAAAAGAGCTACGTCCCCCTTTTGGGTGACCGGCCATATGACCTCCAAGGGCTCTGCCTGATCAGGCAGAGCGGCATAACTGAGGCGTGGTGGCCCAACACGGGCGCCGTCCTGGCGTCGATCTTCCTCCCACACTAATTGAATACGTTCACTGCCAGAAAACTCCAGCGGCGCTGCGATAAACTCGCTGAGCAGTGTTTCCAGTTTAGTGGCGAAACGCGTTGGGACACCTTCTGCTGCCAAGGCCTCGTAGAGGGTGGTATCAATGACGACATCACGCCCAAAGGTTAGGGTATCAACGCTATCGAGCGGTAATGTGCCTTCTTGCTCGCTAGCCGCCTGTAACTTGACAGGGCTAAGTTCAGACGGAGGCAATGACAGATGCGTTTGCCAATTGGCTTCGGCTAGCAAGGGGTAAAAGCCCACAAAGCCTAGTAACCACCAGCGCTGCATCACTGGCCATCCTCTTCCCCAGAGATCTCCGCTACTTCACTCTCAACGGCATCAATCAGCTCTTGCATACCAAAGGGGTCTAAAGGCTCGCCATTGACAAAAAAGGTAGGTGTTTGGCGAATCTGATTGGCTCTGACATCCGCCATGTCTTGGTCAATCACCGCCTGCACCTCAGCAGAAGTCAGTTGCTCTTCGGCAGCCGCTAAATCAAGGCCTCCTTGGCTCGCGATATCGAGGATAGCGGATTCATCAAAACTGCCATGTGAAGCCCATTGATCCTGGCGAGCCAGCAGCCTCTCCAGTACCGGTTCAAAGACGCCCTGACGACGAGCAACTTCTAATACCCGAATGGCCTTATCAGATACGTCGCCGTGGAAAGGAGTGTAGCGCACGATGAGCCGCACTTTTTCTGGGTAGGTTTCCAGAATACTTTTTGTCAGGGGATAGAAAGCACGGCAGGCTTCGCAAGCCGGATCGAAGAATTCCACAATCGTCACCGGCGCGTCTTCTCGTCCCAAGATGGGGGAGTGTGAGCGCACCAAGGAGTCCTCTGCCTGGACACTGCTCTCCTTTGCTGCCTGAGCTTGCATATCTAAGAGGGCAGGTTTCGATACGGCGACGATCGCAGCGGTCAGCATTAACGTACCGGCCAATATAAAAGACGCTTTTTTGAACATGTTTCTCTCTCTTTCTCAACGATGGGGTGGAAAAGTAGGGTTGAAAAATAAGCCAATCGCTATGGGAGTAAGCCGCTCGCTAACTACCTGAGCCGGGAGTCGGCCTCGGTCTATCACTCGTGCCCATATAGATTGGCATTTTGATGCGCGTGGTCACTATGCTCAAACTCTAGGCTGGAATGAGCAATACTGAAGCGCATTTTAAGCTGCTCCTTGATCTCTGCTTTGACGGATTCAAGCTGCTGCCAGCCGGTTTCTGTCAGAACCACGTGGCAGTCAAGGGCTGCCATGTTTTCCTGCATCTGCCATAGATGCACATGGTGAATATCCTGGACTCCCTCGATATCTCGTACGGTCTCAACGACTGCCTGCCCGTCAATGTCCGGGGGAGATCCCAGCATTAGCGTACGGATAGGGCCGCCAATTTCAGAGAAGGCTAGGTAAAGAATATATAGCGCAATCCCTATCGTGATCGCGGGGTCCACCCAGCGCATGTCGTACAGTAAAATAAGCGAACCACCGATAATCACGGCGATGGAGGCAAACGCATCCGATAAGTTATGCAGAAAAAGGGCGCGGATATTGACACTCTCTTTTTGCATTGACCACGTGAGCATGGCGGTAAGGGCATCGACGACGAGCGCGACGCCACCAATAATCACGATCGTCCATCCCTCTATCTCAGGGGGATCGACCATCCGCATAGCGCCTTCGTAAATCAGGTAGACACCGACAATAATGAGGGTGGTGTAATTGATGAGTGCTGCCACTATCTCGATGCGGCCATAGCCAAAGGTCATATGCGCATCGGCAGGCCGTCTGGCGATTTTACGAGCAGCAAAGGCAATGACTAATGCTGCCATGTCAGAAAAGTTATGTAACGCATCAGCGATCAGCGATAGGCTCCCCGCCATAATGCCACCGACGATTTGAGCGATGGTTAAGAGCCCATTGGCCCAAATGGAGATGCTGACGCGCCGGTCGCCAGAGGCAGGATCAATGTGGGGATGATCATGATGATGTCCCATCTGTTACCTTCTCTCGAATTATCTGTTCTTGGTACTATAAAACCTCTAGCAACTAAAGCTTCAACCCTTGAGCATTATCTATTTGCATCGCTGGATTGGGAAGCACGTCCCTAGCTACCAAGGAGCCTTTGTGTGCTGGGCCGAAGGTGATCATGTTTTAGGTGCGGGGCTCAATCCACTTCAACCGGTAACGTCCAATCCACCATGGGTAGATTCATTTATTTTGTCGAGGCGCACCTTGTCTGGTTTGTAATCGTCGTCGCGGGGGGAGGCTTACTCTTTCCGGCCACCGGAATAATGCTTAAGTTCGCGATTGGGCCATTACTGGCATTACTGATGTTGATTATCAGCCTCACATTCGATGCGCATGCAGTGCGCATCGTGTTCCGAAAGCCGTCACGGCAGTTGTTGGCATTGGGGCTGGTCTATGGGCCTATGTCGATTGCCGGGTGGCTAACGGGCCGTCTATTTTTTGGAAGCGGCCCGCTGGCTGCTGGCCAAACCTTGCTCGGCACGCTGCCGACAGATGTGTCTTCTCCTCTTTTGGTACTGATGGCGAAAGGCAATGTGGCGCTTGCCGCTGTTTTCAACGCAGTCAACACCGCGTTATGTCCGTTTATTGTTCCCTTCCTGTTTTTATGGCTCACCGGCCTTCAGTTAGACGTGCCGCTTGGATCAATTATTCTTGAATTAACACTAATCGTGCTTCTTCCTACCGTGATTGGGGTCAGCTTGCGTACAAGGTTCTCGGCTTTCTTTGCACGGCATGATTCAGCGTATGCAGGGATAGGGTCGATTCTGTATCTGCTGATCCTACTCGCCGTGGTCGGGCCGAATGCCACCACGATCATTGGCTATGGCTGGTATGCGTTTGTGATTGCGGGCGCGGCCCTGTGCCTCAATTTGATTGGGTACCTGGTAGGTATGTCCTCACGGTTACTCACCTCTGATCGCAAAGAGGTGATTACCTATCTTTTCACGGTCAGTAAAAAGGAATTCAGCATCGCTGCAGCGTTTGTCGCTGCTTCCGGTTTGCCATCAGAAATCGCGATTCCAGCCGCTTTTTTTGCAGTGATTCAAATGATCACTTCGCCCATCGCAGCGAAGATTCTCGCCCGCCACTGAAGGTTGGCAGTATGACGCTTCACCAGAAGTGCACCTGGCATCTGGTTTGCGCGCAGGATGCTCTTACCAGCAATACGGCAATAGCCTAATGTGGCACATAGCACCTTCGCTGAGTCACCGTGCCCAATACCGACCTTGTTAAAAGCATTCCTCACCGAGGCTTCGCAGGGTATCTGTTCATTTCGTATGGATGTTTGCTATCAGCCCATAGCTTTGTCGGTAGCATGAGTCGCAAAGGCGATTGCTGGGACAACGCATTGGCAGACAGCTTTTTTGCCAGCCTTATGAAGGAGCGAGTCCAATGGAAACATTATCAAACCCGCGCCGCAGTAAGACATTCTGGACTATATCGCGATGTTTTATAACAGTCGGCGGCTACACTCATATCTAGTTTACACCAGCCCCAATGATTACGAATCAGCAATGGCAGAACTAAAGAAAGTAGCTTAACTGGGGTGTCACAAATTGGTTGACCACTCCAAAAAGGGTTCAAGCAATCGATGATGAAAAAGAAGTTGCTATGGTAACCATTCTGCTTGGATAGAGAAAACAATACCTACTTCACGAGCTATAAAAAGCTAATGGAAAATAAGTTAAAATTAGGGGGTTATATGGTTTTTATTCTTACAGTGTCCAATGCTAGCTGGGCTCATCGCGGCAAGGGCAGTCGGTATTCAGTGTGATTGAGCCAATAGATCGAATAAGCCGCCTATCTAAGCATGAGTGATAGAAAATTTAGACAGATCTGCCTTTAAATGCTTCCATCCAGTTGATTGAGGCGTGACGATGCTGCTGAAATCATTAGCTTATAAGTGAAGGACGTCTGCGCAGTTCTGAAATAGTAGTCAGAAGTGAGTTGAGTGCGTCTTTGTCACTCATTTCGTTGGAATTATAGTAACCTGCAATTTTAAGCATTTGATGAATTCTGGCTTTAATTTGAGTAAAGGCCCTATGATCGAGTTAGATGGTTTTGCTCAAGTTAGCGCATCGACTATTTATGAAGATCTAAGAAGTATAAGAAACGAATTTTAAAAAGTGTATGGTTTAGGGTTTAATGTTGTAGAGACTAAAGAATCAGATAATGAATCTAGCCAATTCTTGTCGGGAGAGAAAATTGTACTTACTGGTATGATGGAAAGTTGAGGAAGATCTATTATGAAAGCATCCGCTTAAAAACTTGGTGCAAAAGTTAGTAAATCAGTATCTAAAAAATACTTCATTTTTAGTTGTAGGCAATAATGTTGGAAATAAGCTTGAAGATGCTAAAGAAAAAGAAGTAAATATACTAACCGAGGCAGAGTGTTTAGCGCACATCAAAACAAAGGAGTAAACTAAGCCGGAAGTAAATAGATCGAATATACAGGTTTCATAACTATCATTTCAACAAGAGCGTACATTTAATATTTTCAATACTATAAATATAACAATAGTGAGGGAAGCACTTGATGGCGTCTAACTGACGCCATTTAAAATGTAATTAAACACCAATTGCAAAGATAAACAGTCGTAGAGTTATATTAATTAAACGTGGATAAATCCTTTATAGCTCATCAAGTAAAACTAATAGTTTTTGTAATGCTTTGTTCTCATTAATATTGTTTAATCTTAAATCTTTTGCAATAGTTTTCATTTTTTGTATGCGTATTCTAACTTGCGTAGAAATATTCTCATTATTGCCATTCTGTAAATTATTGTATTCTGAAGCTAAATGTATATATCGTGATAACGTGTCGTTTGATGCGTGCATTGTTAATTTTCTGCATGCGTCTGCAGCTACTGTTAATACGTTGAAGAAACTACCTGAAGATGAAATTTTTTGGATTGCCTTAGCAATGTTAATTGTTATGAAACGATGACGAAAAGAGTGATTGTTGAGGTGTTTTAAGTAGTCAGAGTATTGGCTACCATTTATCACTTTCTTAGCATAGTTTTTTATGTAGGATGCAGTAAGAGGATTCCCAGTTCTTATATCAACAAAAATTGCATCATGATTTAAATTTGGAAATTTATCTTCAACTTTTAAGATATGTATCATTATAATTTGCAAGTCATCCATTGTAGTGGGAACTTGACGGGTCTTACCTTTATATTTTCCTTTAAGAATAGGGAGGTCCCGGATAACAGCTACTTCATTGACATCCGCTAATGGATGCATTGCCTTCTTAATCATTGATCGTGTAATTTTATGAATTTCAGTAATTCGTGATCCTGATATATCTAGTAAAGTGCCTAATGCTTGCCAACGAGTAACTAAAAAATCATTAATATTAGGATGATAGGTGGTATGATTAATTGCATCAAACCACATCATTAGTTCGTGGTCACGAATGTAATCAGTTTCACGACTTATATGTATTAAACCATCTAAGGCGCGGTGTGTTATATATTCAATGTTACGACCGTTTTTTTGAAAACTTGATAAAGAGTAGTGTACATTGAATTTCTTATCTAATGAAAAATTTGAAGTAGCCAATTGCCATTCTGGGTATTTACCACTTAGGTAAAGAATATAGTTGAGTGCAGTTCTACCATGGGAGATAATAGTGTCGTCATTGACGCCTCGATCATTTAAGGTTTCAATGAAATCATAAATAATACTATCATCAATCATTTCTAGTTTGATTTTATTATCGTCTAAAAAAGAAGTAAAAATATTAAGGCTGTATGCCTTTTTAACTACAGTAGTAGCTAAGGGAGAAATGTTGTAAACTTGCGAACCCCCGCCGTAATTTGTTAAATATGCATTTGCTTCCCAGTCGAAGCTACCATCATTTTTTATGATTAAAGGTAATGGGCAATTGGAGCTTTCGTGCTTTCGGCTGCTGGTCAGTATAAAATCTAAGCGCGGATACTTAGCTATCTGTAGTTTAGACATTACTTAATCATCTGAAAACGATGCCTTCCAAGAATTCGTGATTGATCTAAAATCATTGTTCTATATGCTTCATCAATATGTTTGTCTTCTCGATTTTTCTCGATTAACTGCATATAGGCGCGATATACCTCCGCAAGAGCGGATCTCAACATTTCATTCTCTTCACGAAGATCAGTTAAACTATCGTAACTAGCATTTGAGGAGAATTTATATTCACGGCTACTCGTATCCGAGTTTATAATTCTTTGGTTTGCATTATTAATAGCTGAAAGTAAGGTTTTGAGAGCGTTTGCGTTATGGTCTGCGTACGCTGTATTACGAGAATATGCACATATATTAAGTTCCTCATCGTGCCATTTGTGTATAGCAACTTCAGATATTTTTCGCCCTTTTATCATAAGGCTTGTAGGTATATCATCTATAATATCAATTTGATCAAGAATTTTAGCTTTTAGCAATATTGACTTTGTTATTTTATTCTTCTTATCAAGCACGTTTTTAGATGTTTCACCAGTTTTAAATTTTGACACTTTTAAGATTCCTCTTTATCTGAGAAATAGAAAAAAACATCCTCACCATTTATTTTATGAAAACGTACTTGTTCGCCAGTATTTGCTATGTGATCATTGATCATACTGTGGACAAGAGGCTCCAAAACAGTGGAAATTTTTGATTCTTGCCTGGCTGATGAAACGATATTTTGTATGGTTTCATCACTGTAAATACATTTATGTAGTTGGGCGGCAGTACGTGCAATCGTTAATTTTGCCTCCTCAAGCCATTCATCTGTAGGCGATACTTCGGCATAATGGAATGTTTGATCTAGGTCTGCATGTCCCATAAACCAAGATAATTCATCTAAACCGTAAGAATCAGAGAAGTTAAAATAAAGCACTGCGAATAAACGACGAAACTGGTGTGTGGTTGGATACCAGCGTTTACCATCTATGAGTGGAGATTCACTCCAGTCTTGGAAAAAATCTATAGCATTGTAGATACTATCGAGTCCTAAAGGCGCTTTATAAAATTCTCCACCGGAATAAAGGTTAGCGTACATTGATCTCTCTGCTATTATCGCGCCAAATAAGTATGATTCAGAGTCTTGTGAGAAGAAGTTGCGACGTGATTCAAGTTCACAAATAAGTGCCGCAAAGTCTAGCCCATAATCATGAATTAAATTGGGAATGGGTCGATGCACTTCCTCTAAATCAAATCGTTCTGAAGTTTTTGGGATGCGAAGAACAAGGTCGAATAAACCATCGATTGGAGATTGTCGAAAACAGTCACGCTTAAGTGAGAGTAGGGAGGTTGAACGCCCGGCTGAAAAGCTCGCTAATAAAAGCCATATAGCCGCACAGTATAATGTTATGGCATTACATACTGATAAGCCTTTTTTATCGTTTGGCGAAACTGTTTCTTCTGTTTCTGTGAGCCACGATGTTATATTGAGAGAGGTAAGAGCGTCTGGAATACTGGTATGTTTAAACGTATACTCTTTAATTTCTTTAGAATATCTAGCTTGAATTGTAGATGGTGAGTGCCCTAGTTCTTTGATTTTATTTTGCTCTGTTTTATTAAGTTGTGAAACAAGTTCTAGTAACGGGGGGCCAAAATTCCGTGCAAAATGTAAAGCTGAAGAAATTGTATGAAGAGCAACATTAACAGGCATTAAGGGCGTTTTTTCTGGCTCCAGCATGTGCTTAAATATTGTTTTTCCCGAAGAAAATAACTTTATGGGGGAGTGCTGGAATTTGTATAGCTGAGCCGTCCGCGATACGTAGAGCGCTTCTAAATGAGAAATAATATTTGAGATTGTTTTTTCTTTAGGAGCTAGGTCTATATCTGAGTTAAAATCCTTCGTGTTTGCTTTTTGATACTTTCGAAATTGATTTTTTTGTGCTTGAAAGTTATCGAAACGAGAATCTAAGAGGAGAATCAACTTGTGTTTCAGACTCATGAATTCTCTTAAAGTCATCTGAAATTCATGAGAAAGTTCATTCCAATCAATTTCTGATTTTGCTCTCCAGCGGTGCATTATAATTTCTAATGCAGCATCTAAATGTTGTCTAGAAACCTTGTATGACAGTAGGTAGTGTTTAAGGTCGTTGAATGTTAATTGGTCTAGATTCCTTACTGGTGGCTTATTGGTTCTATGTCGTAGCTCATTCGCATGAAATATGACATATGTTGTCGTAATTAATATGTCTCTCATGCGAAGAGGTCGGCTGATCTTTCCGATTAGGTGTAAGTACAAAAGGCTATGGCGGATATCGATTAGTAAAGGTGACCATAGAGGATCCGTTAAATATTCTCCATATGACACGGATCGTTTGAATTCCAGTTTATCTACACTCTGGGGATCCTCTCCTGGTATTGTAGCGGGAAATGCTGTCTTCGCCAGTATCCATACTTCATCGTCTACAGAATTATTTAACATCCATCTGGGCTTTGGGTAGTTCTTATCCTCTATTATATTGACCGCCTCAATATAATCGACCAGCTCTCTTTTTGGACTAAAATTGAAATTTTTCATATTATTTAACATATTATCCATTCTGCACGGCTAAATGCGCTTTACGCAAAAGCTGTTTCATGGTGATAGGACCTTCTGAGATTTTGGTAAGTACATTTTTGCAGTATTCCCGCAAGGTCTCTTCGGAGCCTTCTAAGGCATATTTAATTGCGAGAGCGATGTTTTTTTCGGATACACAAAAATATATGTTGGAGGGTTTACTTACTGTTTGTGGGTGAAAAGCGATTCTCTCGAAGAGATTACCGCCCATATCTGGATTTTTAAAAGCTTGTTTGACTTGATTTTCAAAAGTTTCGCTGTCAAGCAAAAGTGACTGAGCTGGTGCAGCATCACTAGATACTGCCATATATAATAAAATATTTTGGAAAGCTCGGATTTTGACTCTATAAACTAACTCTGAAAGGTATGGGGGTATATACCGTGCAAGTGTTGTTTTTACGTGATTACCAAGATAGGTTGCGGACTTTAATGCGTTTCCATTCGAATCAAGATAAATTAAAATTGCTTTCGACGTGCGAATTTTTTTCAACGAAGCTTCATTAAAAACTGTTTTTTCTTTTGCAAGCTTTTGTCTTATGTTATTAAAACAGTTCTGGAAAGTTTCTGGTGTTGGGGATGTTGCTCCCCACTTGGTTAGGCATAACCAAAGCTCAGATTGTTTGGTTATACCTCGAGTTCGTGATGTCATTTCTAGTGCCATCTTCAAACACGTTGCTGCATCAATATCATTAGGATCTATTTCAGTCAGTGGAAATGTGCTGCCAGCAGCATGTCTGGTTCGAGCATTTCTGGCGCGAGGCTTTAAGGCCTTGAGTCGTACACTCCCTTCATCTGTTACTTGAACAAATTCATGGCCGTGGCTATCACTATAGATTTTAACTTTGTAGAGTGAGTAGGGATTAATCCCGAGTTCTTCTACAATGATGATTTGCATGGCAGACGCAACTTTAGGTAGTAGTCCCAAATAACCTAAAAGCTCATGACGACAACGAAATCCATAAATACTAAATGTTTGAACGTTCTGCACCACGGAATCAAAATAATGATCAAGTGCTGCAACTTGATTTTCAAAACTCAGTGGGTTTGTATTATAAAATGGATTAAGATATTTCTTACCTTTTGTATTGTTTTTTACCAGCATTTTGGGGTGGTTAATAAACTCCTTAACCTGGCTTTTTTCAACTATTTCTTTCTTTGATTGGAAGGCGTGATAAGCGTCGTAAACTATATTTTTTGCTTCTGATACGATTATATTTAAATTGTTAGATAAATCTTTTTTTAAATCAGATATAAATGTGCTGGAGTCAATAAACTTTTCTTTTTGATGTTCGTCATACACTTTAATATTTGATATTAAAGGGTTGTTAGAACGCACTTTCTGCGTTCGTGTGCATCGACGCAAGTTGTTCGGGAGAACAATATTATTGGGTAGCAATTGGTGCTCGATGAGTACCAAAAACGAATTTTTTACATTCTGAAAACGACCATATGCGCTACTTCGCTGATAATTATTTAACAAATCATCTCGAAATATAGAGAGTTCGTTGTTAATAATTTTTGGATTTTCATGCCAGTTAGTGGATGTTGCGTGAAGCTGCGGTAGAATTTCAACCAGCGGGCCGCGATGATGCTTGCTATTTTTTTTCGAGTTGACATGTTCTTTAAGTCTTTTAGCAATATTTGGAGTGCAACATTTTAAAAGTATAGCGTCAAAGATTTGGTCGGCACTTAGCTTTGCTTTTAGCTTGTTGAGCGTTTTATCGGGAATTTTTTCTTCTTTGTACTTTTGGTGATCCATGTTTGTTTGAGGCTTAGATGGAAGTTCGCCATCTTCTTTAATAAAGCCATAACCTATAAGTTTGTTAGTTATAATTAAGATGTATGCATAATTTTTTGCGGCGGTTGTCAGAGTGTGTTGTTGGCAGTAATACGAACGAATAAATTCGAGGTTTCGTACCAGAGAAAATGAATTATTGTTTCCAGTCTTGGATTCGATGAGCAAGCCGATGCATGTACAAAGAGCATGCATAGTGGCCTCGCGGTTCGACTTGGCTAGGCTATTCGCATATCCAGTGATGAAATTAAGAGTTTCGCTATCAATGAAGGTAGATAGATATTCAATTTTGTCGTTGTAAGTCAATGCTCAATACCTATTTGAAAGTATCAAGTAGAGATCGTGCACTATTGTTATCGTATAAACAATTGATAAAATGAGAAATTATTCATATGATGTAATTGTAGAGAGTGACACTTTGAGGTGATTCCCCAGGTGGTTAGCGTTCATATTGAGCAGCGGCCTGCTGATGCAAAAGCGATTGTGTTCCCCACGCAATGCCCCGTATGTGACTCGGAGATTGAGCGCATTGAAGGCGAAGCGGTGGCGCGCTGCTCCGGCGGCTTGTACTGCGCGGCACAGCGTAAGGAAGCGCTAAAGCATTTCGCTAGCCGTAAAGCTCTGGATATTGACGGCCTGGGTGAAAAACTGATTGTTCAGTTGGTCGATTTGGACTGGGTGAAAAGCCCCGCTGGGCTGTTTCACTTAACCATTGAGCAGTTGCAGAGCCTACCGCGTATGGGCGAGAAGTCCGCCACCAACTTGGTCAATGCGCTCGAAGTCGCTAAGTCGACCACTTTGGCACGCTTTATCTATGCGTTAGGCATTCGTGAAGTAGGCGAGGCAACAGCGGCGAACCTTGCCAATCACTTTGGTACCCTAGACGCTATTCAAGCCGCTGAGTTGGAAGCATTGGAAGCGGTCAACGATGTCGGCCCGATTGTGGCCACCCATGTGCATACTTTCTTTCGCCAACCCCACAACCAGGAAACCATTGCCGCGCTGATTGCAGCCGGTATTAGCTGGCAAGAGGCGGAAGTTACCCAGGGCCCAACACCGCTGGAAGGGCAGACCTGGGTGCTCACCGGTTCAATGGAGAGTATGACCCGGGATGAAGGCAAGGCGCGTTTACAGGCGCTGGGTGCCAAGGTAGCGGGCAGTGTCTCAAAGAAAACCAGCTGTTTGGTCGCTGGCGAAGCGGCGGGCAGCAAACTGACAAAAGCCGAGCAGATGGGGGTGGAAGTGATCGATGAAGCCACCTTTATTGAGCGTTTGGCAGAGTGGGAGCAGCGTTAATGAGTCGATTTATTGAAGTACCCGCCAGAATGCTGCCACCGGACACCCTCAATGCCCTACTAGAGGCGTTTGTGACCCGCCAGGGCTACGACACCACCGATACCACGGGCGAGGGCATGCACGGCTGGGTCGCCGAGCTGAAAAAGCAGTTAGAGCGCAACGAGCTGATCATCGCCCATGACCTTGAGCTGGAGATGACTGAAGTCATGTCCCTGGCCCAGTGGCGTTCATTTGGACGCGATATCGCCGACGATGAGGAAGAGGGCGATATTTAGTTTTGGCAGCTCAGAGCGTTGTTACGCGTTCTCACCGCGAATAATTGCGCTGATAATGCGCCGCCCTGGGTGGAGGTGATCCACCAGCGGTGCTTCCAGTGGCATTGGCTCATTGCATATGCGTGAGGCGATCACCTCAGCGCAGAGCGGGGCGCTGGCTAACCCTCGCGCGCCGTGGGCGGTGGATATCCACAGGCCTGGGTAATGCTCGCCGGGCGTATCCGCTATGCGGGTGGCATCTTTGCTGAGCAGTGCATAATCTTCTCGCCATAACTCTGCTACCGGCACAGGTCCTGCGTAAGGCGTTTTGTCGGGGCTCGCTGCACGCACGGCTGTGCGGCCCTGAAGCTGGTCGGGGGTTAGCATCATACCCGCCAGTTTCAATTCTTCTACCAGCGCAGGCAATGTTTGGCTTAGCTCATTAATATTGCCCTGATGGTCGTCAGCCGTCACATCGGTAGTCGCGTTATTGGGTACAAAACTGGCACCAAAGGTCAGCACACCATCCAATGCAGGCGCCACATAGCCACCGGCACACACCACCCGCTTTGGCCCCATGACACCCTCGGGTAGCGCTATTTCGCTAATCTGACCGCGTACTGACTGCAGCGGAAGCTCACATGTTTGGGCAAAGCGATTCGCTAGATGGGCGCTGGCAATCACAACATGATCGGTATCAAGTGTGCTGCCATCGGCTAAAGTAAGCTGCCAACCGTTCTCTCGCTGGCGCAGAGAGCTAACGTATCCCTGCTGTAGGGTGATGCCGGGCTGCTGGAGTAAATGTTCACAGAGCGCCTTGGGCCGTACCCAGCCCGCCTGTGAATAAAAAAGGCCATGGGACGCATCAATACTGATGTCTGCGGTCTCGGTTAGCGCAGGGTTTTCAAGCGCGGTAACCACCTCTGTGGGCAGCGGGTGCTGCTGCATAAAGTGCTGCTGACGGCGCGCTTCTTTGTCACTACTTGCCAACTGCACTACGCCGCAGGGCTGCCATAAGGCTTGGTTAGCGTGTTGCTGTGCCAGCCAGCGCTGGCTATACAGTAGCCCAGCGAGATAGGCCCGGCTCTGGTGATTGGTCTCAGCGGCCAGCTTTACGTAGAGCGCCCCCTGACGATTACCGGAACCACCCGCGCCAGGTGCGTGGCGTTCCACGACGGTTATCTTCAGGCCTCGCCGGGCTAATGCCGCCGCGACGGTGCTTCCCGCAAGCCCAGCGCCTACGATTGCGACATGCATAGCACCGTCCATCGCAGTATGTTTATTCAGCGCTACAGGCGGCGTAAACCACGGCGTTGATTGTCTGCGTTGATCATCAGGTGGCGTGTCGATACTACCCGCGAGCATTTCACGCTTGCGGCCATAGCCCGGTACTTTTTTCCAGTTAAAACCGGCTGCTTTCAGGCCGCGCTTAACAATGCCCGCACAGGTAAAGGTAGCAAAGGTTGCCCCAGGCCTTGAGCGGGCGGCCATGGCGTTAAACAGCTGGGGTTGCCACATGTCGGGGTTTTTGGAGGGCGCAAAGCCATCTAAAAACCAAGCATCTACTTGGCCGTCCAGCTGTTCCAGACGCTCCGTGGTATCGCCGAAATGAAGATCAAGGGTGACGCGTTCGGTTAAGTGCAGCCGATGAATGCCGCTAACAGCAGCAGGCCATTGGGTGCATAGCACCTGTGAATAATCCGACAGCGAAGGCCAAGCGCTTAATGCCTGCTCAAGTGCTTCGCGATCAAGAGGAAATTTTTCTGTGGATATCAGGTGTAGCCGCGCACCGGGTGACGCATGCTGTTCAAAGCAGGCCCAGGCACAGAGTACATTTAGCCCCGTACCAAAGCCGGTTTCGCCAATCACAAAAGGCCGTGATGCTTCCCAGGCGGCAAAGCGTTCAGGGAGATGATTCGCGCCAAGAAACACATGTTCGGTTTCAGCGCGCCCATCACCCCGTGTGAAATAGACGTCACCAAACGCTTCCGAGTGAGGGGCTCCCTCGTTCCAGGTCAGTATTGGCGTGGTTAATGCCGCAAGCGGAGGCAAAGCGTTGGGACGTTGGGTCACGCAGGTATCCGTCTTAATGAACAGGTGGTTAAAAAATGATCAATTTGTTAACAGTGGCGCTATCTCTAGCTTAGCGCAAAGCGTCCGCCGGGTTTGCACAGAGTTTTCCACAGGCTCTGTGAAAAAGCCGACGGACCCTCCATATTCATCTATTACGGTCAAGGCAAAACTTTTTTAAATGGCTTAACAATTACCTTGGCATAGACCCCAGCAATCATGTATGGGTCGGCATCTGCCCAGGCCTTGGCGTCTTCCAAACTATCGAATTCCGCTACCACTAAACTGCCTGAAAAGCCTGCATCACCAGGGTTTTCAGCATCAATGGCAGGGTGAGGGCCCGCTAGTACGATACGGCCTTCGTCACGCAGCGCTTCCAGACGCGCTAAATGGTCAGGCCGGGCCGCTAGGCGGCGCTCTAGGCTATTGGGCACATCTTCACTAATAATGGCATACAGCATTTGAGGTTAACTCCTTGAAAAGGCGGGGGTGCAGCGCTAGCGGCAATTGACCGGACTGACATAAGCGCGCACCATATCTTACGCACTGCGAGCGGTTTATTCACAGCTCAACGGTGCATTCTGACAAACTGACCACACGGCGTCATGCATATGCCTCGACTTCCCTACACATTTGATGCCGATCAGCGCTATCCGGTTGATCTGCACATGCACTCAACGGCTTCGGACGGCGCACTCACCCCTACCGAGCTTGTAACGCTGTGTGCTGAGCGCGGGCTAACGCATATGTCGCTGACCGACCACGATACCATGGACGGCATTGATGAAGCGGGGCTTGCTGCTGCGCAAACGGGTGTGTGTCTTGTCCCAGGCTGTGAGTTATCCACACGCTGGCAGGGTGTGAATATTCATGTGGTTGCACTGATGCCTGGTGGTTTGCAGGGGCCAATGGTAGACGGTTTGATTCAGCAGCGTGCCGCGCGTATTCAGCGGGCGGAAGTGATTGCCGAGCGGCTGGAAAAAATAGGCTTGAGCAATGCACTGGAAAAAGCCCGAGTTCAGGCAGGTAGTGACCGACCATTGGGCCGCCCAGATTTTGCCCGTGCGCTAGTAGAGGAAGGCTTAGTACCGGATTGGGCCAGCGCGTTTAAGCGTTATTTGGGCAGTGGCAAGAAGGGGGATGTCAAAGCTCACTGGCCTGAAATCAGCGAAGTCGTCGGTTGGATTGTCGACTCAGGCGGCGTGGCGGTAATTGCGCATCCGCTGCGCCACGGTTTAACCCGGCGCAAGCGCGGCCTATTGATGGATACTTTTAAGGCGGCGGGTGGTCAAGGGGTTGAGGTAGTGAGCGGCCAGCAGAACCCAGACAGTACCCGCGACCTGGCGCGCCAATTAGTAGAGCGTGAGTTGTACGCCTCTATGGGCAGTGACTTTCATTTCCCCGGTAGCCATGCGGCCCCCGGTAGTATGAGTATGATACCGCGCACGGCGGCGCCACCCATTTGGCAGCACCCGCGCTTGGTACACCTTCGCGATGCACCGGCTGGTATGCTTGCGGCTGGGTGACTCGCTAAGCATTTACACTATTCTCTATAAATACGAGTCACTGTAAGTGCGTGAGAGATGATTGCGCTCGACAGCAGCGCGGTACAAATAGAGCCTATGGACAGGAGCAACTGATGAGCCAATATTTTCAGATTCATCCGGAGAACCCGCAAAAACGGCTGATCGATCAGGCGATTGAGATCATCCGTAAAGGGGGCGTGGTCGCCTACCCCACAGACTCGGGTTATGCGCTTGGCTGCCACCTGGGTGAGAAGAAAGCCATCGAGAAAATCAAATGGCTACGTTCTTTGGATGATAAGCACAACTTCACACTGGTGTGTTCTGATCTTTCCGAGATCGGTACTTACGCCAAGGTGGATAACGGCGTGTTTCGGCTGCTAAAGGCCCACACGCCTGGGCCTTACACCTTTATTCTGGATGCCACTTCAGAAGTGCCACGGCTGTTATTGCATCCTAAGCGCCGTTCCATTGGCGTTCGCGTGCCAGATCATCGCATTACACACGCGTTGCTGGCGGCATTAGGCGGGCCACTAATGAGCGTAACGCTGATCCCGGTGGGCGATGATCATCCAATGAACGACCCGGAAGAGATCCGCGAGCGTTTCGGTGCGCATCTTGATGCGATTATCGATGGTGGTGCCTGCCACCTAGACCCCACCAGCGTTATCGACCTGCGCGAACTGCCGCCTAGAATCATCCGTGAAGGGCGCGGTGATATTGCTCCTTTCCAGGCTTAGCGTTTGAGGAGGGCTGTCATACTGGCAGCCTAAAGGGTCGCGAGCTGAAGCTACCTCCCACGAGTGCCAAGATCTGACTGGCAGGCTTAGTTGTCCTCGGGGGCGCTTTTGTCTTCCTCTTTCTTGCGTGGGTCTTCGCTATCTTCGTCTAACCAAGTGCCGCAGCGTAGGCAGTAGCGGGCGCGCTTTTCGTGGCGTTCGTGCCCGCATCCTGGGCAGGCCTCTTCGGAGTAGCGCTCTTCACGAATGGAGCGAATCACCTGGGCGGAGAAAACCCCGGTGGGCACCGCAATAATCGAGTAACCGAGCAGCATTAGGAGGACGGTAATCGATTTGCCCAGGGCGGTGGCGGGCACAATATCGCCATAACCTACCGTGGTCATGCTAACGATGGCCCAATACATCGACATTGGAATACTGGTGAAGCCCGCCTCGGGTGATTCAATGTTGTACATCAAAGCCGCAAACAGCGTCACCACCATAAATACGCCGCTGAAAAACAGCAAAATCTGCCTCATGCTACGCTTCAGCGCATCTAGCAATAGGCGCGCTTCCCCGACAAACTCCATCAAACGCAAAATGCGGAAAATACGCAGCACACGCAGCAAGCGCACTATTACTAACCCATGGGCGCCGGGCACAAATAGCACCAACCATGGTGGCAAAACTGCTATTAAATCGACGATGCCATAAAAGCTTTTTAGGTAGAGGGTAGGGCGTTCTAAACAGTAAATGCGTAAGATCAGTTCAATGCTGAACAGCACCGTAAAGCTCCACTCAAGGTAATAAAATACCTCGCCGTAGCGCTCTGCATAAACCTCAACACTCCCCAATAAAATGACCGCGACACTCAATAGAATAAGCGCAATCAAGGCGATATCAAATGCTTTTGCCCCCGGTGTATCTGACTCGAAAATGATATGAAACAGCCGAGTGCGCAGGCCTTCCGCGCCAGGAGTTAAGTGAAAATTCATTAAATCGTCCTGAAGTGGGACTAAAGCAGTCCTATAAAATGCGCTAAACCGCTAGCGTAGCGCGGTTTGGTACGCGAAGCGATGTGCAAGTGCTAAGGCCGACTTACCGTAAGCGATGCTTGGTTGGCCGTTGGCATTCAGCGCGCCCGGTAAGATAGCGGCGAGCGCTCTATCGGTGACATCGAGTGCTGGGTGACCGGCAAGGGTGGCTAACGCCTGCTGGGCAAGGATGAGAAACACTGCTTGCTGGCTATCATGGTAGGCATCCAGTGCAAGGGTGGCGCGGTGAAGCCACTCCGCTGGCGTTTGTGCGTCGGGTAAGGGCCAGTGTTGGGCGCTTAAGGCATTGCCACGCGCCGCTTTGCTGCTATCTGAAGGGCGCAAAGGAACCTGTTCAGCCAGCATAAGCGCCAAGGCCCAAAGGGCTTCCGGGTCGCCGCCCTTTAACTCAAGTTCTATTTCTCGAATTGGCGTTCGGTAGCCAGCACTACTAATCTCACCTTCATCCAGCACCAATTCGATATGGCTCTCCTGGCCCTGATCCTGATCAGTGTCGCTATACGAGGAGACTTCTTCCTTCAACTGCCAACTGCGGCGCGTGAAATCGGTGCTGAGTTGAGGGGTAAGGGTATCCAGTACGCCGCTAAGCTCGCTTTGAAAAGGAGGCAGTGCTGCTAATGCAGTGAGATCTAACTGGGCGTCAGGAACTTGCCATTCCCACTCCTGTCGTTGGGAGAGGCCGCCGCTACCGTGGCCTGCGGTTTTGACGGTTTGTAGTACGAGGCCATCTACTTGGCGTAGGCGTAAGGCAATGCGTGCCTTGGCCAAATCACCTTCAGGCGTATCAAAGTAGCTATTGACCAAGGTTTGTTGCTGAAAGATTTTTTTACTGAGCAATGGGTGCTGCGCAACAGCGTCAGGCCCAGCGGGGGCAAGGGCTAGCTTGATTTCTACTTCAATGGGAGTTGGAGATTTCATGGCGCTAGCCACCTCACTATCATGACATTTAGATGAATATTTGATGACATTTATGAACTTTTCATGACGGCGGCGAGCGCACTCATTATACTGGCGCCGCCATTTCCAGGCTTCCCGAAAACAGGCTTAAAGGCTCTATGGTTACCTCCAACCCTTTTTCCTCGATGTTTGGCCGCTCGCCATTCCAGCCGTTGCTGGCCCACATCGTCAAGGCCAATGAATGCGCCGACCAGTTATTGCCGTTCTTTGAGGCATCGCTTGTTGGTGATTGGGACCGCGCTGCTGAACTGCGTGAAAACGTCACTCGCCTAGAGCATGACGCAGACACGTTGAAAACAGAGCTACGGTTAAACCTACCTAACACCATGTTTCTGCCTGTCTCGCGTTCTGATCTGCTCGACCTGATCAGCGTGCAGGACAAAATTGCCAATAAGGTTCGTGACATTACCGGCATTATGCTGGGGCGTAAAATGCGCGTGCCTGACGAGCTGGCGGAACCCATGCGCGCTTATATTATCACCAGTGTTGCCTGTGTGGCCCAAGCGCGCCAAGCATTGGAAGAGCTTAAAGAGCTATTGGAATCGGGTTTTGGGCGCAATGTTTCCGATGTGATGCAGAACATGATCCGCGAGTTACACACGCTTGAGCATGAGGCCGATGGCCAGCAGGTGTCGATTCGCCGCCAACTGTTTGCGCTCGAGAGCCAACTGCCACCTGTCGATGTGATCTTTCTCTACAAGATTATTGAATGGGTTGGTGAACTATCCGATCGCGCTGAGCGCGTGGGTAGCCGTCTGCAGATCCTGACAGCCCGCTAAGGGGAGCTTCATGCTGATTATTGCCCAACACGGTGAAATCTTCATTATCCTGGCCTGTTTGTTTGGCTTCTTTATGGCTTGGGGCGTCGGTGCCAATGACGTTGCCAATGCGATGGGAACCTCGGTGGGGTCGAAAGCGATCACCATCAAACAAGCTATTATTATCGCGGTAATTTTTGAGTTCCTCGGCGCTTGGCTGGCCGGTGGTGAGGTTACTGCAACGATACGTGGCGGGATGCTTGATCCCGTCTTGCTGGAAGCGAATCCAGAGCTGTTAGTCTACGGCATGCTGTCAGCGCTATTAGCCGCCGCTATTTGGCTGATGGTGGCGTCGGCGCGGGGTTGGCCGGTGTCTACCACTCACTCTATCGTCGGTGCCATCGTCGGTTTTGGTGCGGTTGGATTAGGTGTGGAAGCCGTTGCTTGGAGCCGTGTCGGCACGATTGCTTCTAGCTGGATTATTTCACCACTGCTCGCCGGTACCATCGGTTTTGTACTGTTTAAATCGGTGCATCACCTGATTTTTGAAAACAAAGACCCCTTTGCCGCCGCCAAGCGCTATGTGCCGGGGTATATCTTCCTGGTGGGCTTTATTGTCTCGATGGTGACGCTGACCAAAGGGCTTACCCACGTAGGCTTGGATCTTAGCTTTGGACAAAGCTTCTTGCTGTCGATTTTGCTGGGCGTGGTGATTATGGGATTGGGCGTTGTGATGCAACGCCGGATTAAATATGTGCAGAGCGCTAACGACCACTTTGGCTACGCTAATGTTGAACGTGTATTCGGCGTACTAATGATCTTCACCGCCTGTGCCATGGCGTTTGCCCACGGCTCTAACGATGTAGCCAACGCAGTCGGCCCGCTAGCCGCCGTCATTAGCGTTGTGCGCAGCGAAGGCGTGGTTGATAGCGCCGCGTTAGTGCCTTGGTGGGTGCTGGTGCTGGGCGGCGGCGGCATCGTCGTTGGTCTTGTCACTTACGGTCATAAAGTCATCGCCACTGTGGGTACCGGCATTACTGAACTCACTCCTAGCCGCGGTTTTGCTGCCACCTTGGCAGCGGCGACCACCGTGGTATTGGCCTCGGGCACTGGTCTGCCGATTTCCACGACGCATACGCTAGTCGGCGCGATATTAGGCGTCGGTTTAGCACGCGGTATGGCCGCGCTGAACTTGCGCGTGATCGGCACCATTGTGATGTCCTGGTTAATTACGCTGCCTGCGGGTGCTGGCCTAGCCATCCTGTTCTTCTTTATGTTTAAAGGCATGTTTGGTTAACAAAACAATAAGCAGTACGCCAAGGCTCGAAAGCATTTAGCGATATCTCAGTAGTAAAAATGTCAGCGGCATCTTCATTAGAAGGTGCCGCTGTTTTTCGTGCTCTGTTAAAGTAGCTAGGCTAGCTGTGCTAAACGTCTGTTTCTTTCATCTGCTGCCGGAGAGCGGCCCTTGGATACGCGCTTCCCCTTTGTTGATTGGTTTCGTAACGCTTCCCCCTACATTAATGCGCACCGGGGGCGAACCTTTGTCATCTTAATTGAAGGCGAAGCGATGGCGTCTGGCCGAGGGGAGCAGCTTATTCAGGATTTGGCGCTGCTGAATACCCTGGGCGTTCGCCTGGTAGTGGTGTTTGGCATTCGCCCACAGGTGCATGAAGCGCTCACCGCCGCAGGCGTTGAACCAACCCGTATTGATGGCCGCTGGGTAGCGGATCGCGCGGTGATGGCGCATGTTGAACAGGTCGCCGCCCACCAGCGGCTATGGTTAGAAGCGCGCCTTTCCCTGGGCCTACCCAGCACACCGCTGCATGGGGTAGAGCTCAGCGTTATTTCTGGCAACTTGGTGACCGCCAAGCCGCTAGGTGTGCGCGAAGGAGTGGATTTCGACCACAGCGGTGAAGTGCGTCGTGTGCGGGCCAGCGCCATCGAAGGCCTGCTGGAGAAAGGTTCATTGGTGCTGTTGCCGCCGCTGGGCTTCTCAAGCACCGGCGAAGTGTTTGACCTGGACGCCTCGGAGGTGGCCCAGCACGCTGCCGTGGCGCTAAAAGCCGATAAGCTGATTTTGCTGGGGGAATCCGAAGGGCTAGAAGATGAGAACGGCGCGCTGCTGCGCCAGCTCTCCCCGGCGGAAGCCGAGCCTCGCCTAAGTGCCGCGGTGCCAGGCAGTGAGCTTGCCCGTCACTTACAGGCCGCTTGTACCGCTGCCCGTGAGGGTGTTGCTCGCACGCACCTGCTCTCCTGGCGCAACCACGATGCCTTGCTGGGTGAGCTGTTCACCCGTGACGGCGTGGGCACCATGATTACCCAGCACCGCTACGAACAGCTGCGCCCGGCTACCTTAAACGATGTAGCGGGCCTGCTGGAGCTGTTAGAGCCGTTAGAGCGTCGGGGTATGCTGGTGGCGCGCTCCCGTGAGCGGCTAGAGCACGAAATTGATGACTACATGGTGATCGAGCGCGACGGGATGGTGATCGGCTGCGCTGCGCTGCATGTCTTTACCGATACCAGCATTGCCGAACTGGCCTGCGTAGCCGTTCACGACAGCTACCGCGGCGGCGAGCGCGGCGAGCGCTTGGTAGAAGCCATGGAGCGCCGCGCCCGCCAGCGGGGGTTAAACGAAATGTTTGTGTTGACGACCCACACCGCCCACTGGTTTGTAGAGCACGGCTTTCGCGCCGCCAGCCTGGAAGACCTGCCCACGCTTAGGCGTGAAACCTACAACCACGCCCGCAAATCGAAGGTGCTGGTCAAGCAACTTACGTAACTTATGAGGAGGCGCCCGGCGCTATTGAAAACAGCCCCGGCCTTTCTTGCGCTTCTTGTTGAATATTGTCATCTACCGGTGTGTCGTAGGTTTTGAGCAGATAGCCCAGTACCGAATAGAAACCCACCATGGCGATCAGGTCGATCACGGCCTTGCGGCCGATCGCCTCAGCAAGTTCGGCTTCCTGCTCCTTGGCCAGCATGCGCTCGTCAAATAATGCATCCACCGCATTAACGATAAGGCCATCCACGCCTTCTGGGTTACCGCGAATGTCATTGATCCGCTGTTCGGAGAACCCCAGGGCGAGTGCTCGGCTAACATGGTGGGCCCACTCGTAGTCCGCGCCCATGCGCAGGCCTGCGCGTAAAATCACCACTTCTGTCAGCTCCGGTCCTAGCGCATTCTCCTTCACAACGTGTTGGCGCAAGGGCGCCCACGCGCTAAGCAGGGCTGGGTGATGGGCCATGGTGCGATAGACGTTCAGCGCACCAGCAAAGCCATCTCGTAAATCTGCGATCTCTTCAGGCCAGTCAGCGTCGGTAATAGGCGGGCAGGGTGAAGGTGATATGGGAGTTGTCATGACGTAGCTCCAGTCAGAATATTATTTAGATTGTTATGTAGATAGTTATTGCCTTATTACTCTGCGATGGCGGCGTCGATGGCCTCAGCAATACGCTCAATCATCATATCTACTTCATCCGGCGCAATGATATAGGGCGGTGCCAGCAAAATATGGTCACCATGAATACCATCAATGGTGCCGCCCATCGGGTAGCTGATCAGGCCGCGCGCCATGGCCTGGCGTTTGATCTTGGCGTAAAGCTTGCGGGCCGGGTCGAAAGGCGTTTTGCTTTCCCTGTCTGCCACCAGCTCGATACCGCGAAACAAGCCCCTACCGCGAATATCGCCCACATGGGGGGAGGCGCCGAGAACTGACTCAAGGCCGCTCTGTAGTCTCGCGCCCATGGAATTAACGTTCGCCAGCGTCTCCGGCCGTGCAATGATCTCAACCACTTTGTTGGCGGCCGCGGCGGCGACAGGATGACCAAGGTAGGTATGGCCATGCTGAAACAGCCCAGACCCATTGGCAAAACTGGCGTAGAGTTTGGCCGACAGCATGACCGCACCGATGGGCTGATAGCCGCCACCCAACCCCTTGGCGATGGTGACGATATCCGGTGTGACCCCATCTTGCTCGCAGGCGAAGACAGTGCCGGTTCTGCCCATGCCGCACATCACTTCGTCCAGAATCAGCAGTACGCCGTACTTATCGCAAATGGCCCGCACGCGTTTGAAATAATCCGCTTCAGAGGCGACCGCCCCTAAGGTGGCACCAACGACGGGTTCGGCAACAAAGGCCATGACCTCGTCAGGGCCAAGTTGCAGGATCTTTGCCTCAAGCTCCTCGGCAAGCCGTGAGGCGTAGGCCTCCGGCGTCTCATCGGCGGCTTTGTCGCGATAGGCATAGCAGGGCGATACATGGTGAGTTTCTGGCAGAATGGGCTGAAACTGCTGGCGCCGCATGGCGTTGCCGCCGGTTGCTAACGCACCGATAGTGTTGCCGTGGTAACTCTGACGTCTGGCGATGATATGCCGCCGTTGGGGTTCGTTAATTTCGACGAAGTACTGCCGCGCCATTTTCAGCGCTGCTTCCACAGCCTCCGACCCACCCGATACCAGATAAACGTAATCCAGTCCTTCTGGTGCTAAATTCACCAGCTTCTCGGCAAGCTCCTCGGCAGCGTCGGTGGTGAAAAAAGCGGTGTGGGCGTAACAGAGATGATCAATCTGCGAACGCATCGCCGCCAATACTTCCGGGTGGGCGTGGCCGACGCTAGTGACTGCAGCACCTCCCGACCCATCCAAATAGCGACGCCCAGCGGTATCAGTGATGTAGACGCCCTGCGCCGACGCTGCATGGGGCAATGCCCCGCCGATACCACGGTGAAGAATACGCGTCATGGCTCCTGTCCCTCATTATTAAGCGGTGGGCAATTCATATGGCAATGAGATTGGCACACCCATAGATATATTTACAACAAATAAATCATTTTAATGTAAAGTGAAACAAGTGAATCATTTTTTACCAAGCCAACTGACTATTTAACAGAGCAACCGACGATGCCGCTGAAAGAGCAGATAATTGCCCAGTACGACGCTATGTCCCCACAGTTGCAGCAGGCGGCGCGCTATGTGCTGGAGCATCCAGAGGAAGTGGCGCTGATCTCAATGCGAGAGGTGGCGCGCCTAGCGGGTGTGCAACCCGCCACCATGACCCGGCTGGCAAAGTCCTTGGGTTTGCCAGGCTACGACGAACTTCGCGCGCAGCATGCTGAGGCACTGAGGCGGGGAGGTAATGGTTTTGCGGCTAAGGTACGTCAGCGGGTAGAGGAAGGTAGTGACGCGCTGGGAAGTGATATTGCCTCGCATATGCTTCAAGGGCTGAGTGCCCAGCTTGCCAAACTCAGCGAGCCCGATTCGCTCAAACGGCTGGAAGCTACCGCCAATCGGTTGAGGTCAGCAAGAAAGGTTTACGTGCTAGGGCTGCGCTCCTGTCATGCGGTTGCCTGGCATTTCCATTACGTGATGACCCTCTTGGGTGACCGCTCGGTTCACCTGGATGGGCCAGGAGGAACCGGTGGAGACGCACTTATTCGCGCGACACCGGAAGACGTTATGCTGGTTATTTCCATCAAACCGTATGCCACAGGGACACTGGAACTTGCCCAGTTGGCAAAAGAGCAGGGGGTGGGCATTGTTTCTATTACCGATAGCGAAGTATCGCCGCTGGTAGCACTTTCAGAGCAGACTATTTTTTGCCCCACGGAAAGTGACAGCTTCTTCCATACGCTAACCCCAGCGTTAGCTGTCTCTGAAGTGCTGTGCAGCTTATTGGCGGAGTTTGATCGGCCTAAGACGCTAGAAGCTTTGCAGCAAGCGGATACACATCTCTTAAATCTCAATACCTATTCGACCACTACTCCTAAACGGCAGTGAGAGGAGGGATCACTTGATCCTATTGAACTGGGTAGATCATTACTTAAGCCGATCAGCGTTTTGTCATTCATGAAACAAGTCAAGCGCTTCGCTATGGGCGACCATGGTGACTCCCTTTGCGCTGTATAATCACTTCCAACCCCATTAGATCCAAAACATCGAGTACTTTTTGTAGCTGTAGCGTTGGCTTGCCGCGCTCAAGATCGACAATAAAGCGGTTGCCTGTGCCCGCAAGCCCGGCAATATCACTTTGCAGCAATGATTGATCACGCCGGATTTGTTGAACTAGCTTGCCCAGCTCTTCACTGCTGCGAATACGTTTTGAATTCTCTATTTGGGAGGTCATAGCGACTGTCCGATAAAATTACCGTACGGTAATGATAGACCATATTAATGATCAAAACGCTATGATTATTCCCGATCGGTAATTTTCAATGATTGAAGAGGATTTTTGAAAGTCAATATTCCCGAGCGGGAATATTTTGGCGGTGTCGTGATTTTATGCCAATGTTCTAATTAAAAAGGCGACCCAAGGCCGCCCGATTAAAGTGCGCTGTATCCCAACAACATATGCTTAAGTATTTAAGATAACGCCGCCATTTAAGTGCAACGTTTGGCCGCTCATATAGGAGGATTCTTCGCAGGCCAAGTAGACATAGGCAGGGCCCATTTCACTAGGCTGGCCTGCGCGCTTCATGGGTACCTGTCCACCAAAGGAGGCGACTTTCTCTTCCTCAAAGCTTGCTGGAATCAGCGGTGTCCACACTGGCCCTGGTGCCACGGCATTCACGCGAATACCGCGATCCATCAACGACATCGCCAGCGAGCGCACCAAGCCTTGAATAGCACCCTTGGTGGCGGTGTAATCAATTAGCGTATCGTTACCTTTAAAGGCATTGATTGATGAGGTGGCGATAATAGTGTCGCCCTTGCTGAGATGCGGCAGAGCCGATTTGGTGAGGTAAAAGTGGCTGAAGATATTGGTTTGGAACGTGCGCAGCAACTGATCATCAGGAATCTCGGTAATGTCATCCCAATCGTACTGCTCAGCGGCATTATTGATCACAATATTGATCTTACCGAAGTGCTCTAAGCTGCGTTTAACAATCTCGCGGCAGAACGCGGGTTCAGCGACATCACCTTTAAGTACTAAGCAGCGGCGTCCTTCAGCTTCTACCAGCCGCTTGGTATCTTCGGCATCTTTATCTTCTTTCAAGTGCACAATCACACTGTCCGCCCCTTCGCGGGCATAGTGAACCGCTACGGCGCGGCCAATACCGCTGTCACCACCGGTAATAATCGCCACTTTGTCGAGCAGTTTGTCAGCGCCGCGATAGCTCTCGCGAATGTATTCGGGTTCAGGGCGCATGGCGTGCTCATCGCCAGGCTGCTTATCTTGATGCTGTGGGGGTTGCTGTTGATCACTCATGTGCGGTCACTCCATTGTTGGCACAGAACAGTTGGCACAGAACAGTTGGCACAGAACTATAGACAAAGAACTATGGGCACAAAAACGTGCCTACCCATCCTCGGGTTTTCGTCAGCCTTTAACGTAGACCAAAGGTGTAGGAATAAGCAAACTCGGAGTGGGCTAATTAACCCTTTATTTAATTTAATAATATTAAAAAGCAGAGCATGAGTTGATTTTTAGTTTGTATTTAATGTTTTATTTTTAACAATTAACTTATGTTATTAATATTTGTTAACTAGCCAATGATTTTGTTAATTGCTGATAAACATAAATTGACAATGGATGGCTGCCCGCTATGTTTTATAAATGATCTGCTTGGTAAAGATATGCCAGTAAGATTTTGGACAGAATAGATGGCTCGTAAAAGATAATTTTATTTAAATATATAGAATTATCTCTTTAAAATTAATTTATTTAAATTTTACTGAGTAGATTTGACGTTACGATGATTTTGTTTCACCACGGATGCTGACAAGTGAGACGACAAGGAGGAAGTGACAGATGATCGACCAAGGAAATCAGGCGAATACAGGCCCAGGCACCCCACGCCCAGGCACTCAATCCGATACATTGTCTTCAGAAAAGCTCAAGCAACAAGGGCGTGAATCAGCTCATGAAGTAGGCGAGGTGGTTCAACAGCAAGCTGAGGATTATTACACGCAGCAACGCGATAACGCTGCTGAACAGACCCAAAAGTTAACCGGCGTTCTGCAAAAAATGGCGGACGAATTTGATCAACAGCAGCAGCCATTTTTCTCTAAACAAGCGAGAAAATTTGCAGATACTACCGAGCGCTTTTCCCATAACCTGCGTAATAAAGACTTACGCAGCGTATGCAGTGAAGCCCAGAGCTTTAGTCGCCGTGAGCCGGCACTGTTTGTGGGTGGATTAATCGCGGCAGGATTTTTAGCCTCGCGGTTTTTACGTAGTTCTAGCCATCATACCCATTCTGCTGACGCTACCACTGAAGGGCGTCATCTAGATCCATCGCCTAACTATACGGCGGGAAGCCCGATGCAGGGTTCTACGCCCCCCGCGCCGCCAGCTGGTTCTGTTCCCAAGCCCACTACGCCTGGAACCCTGTCTAATACCCTTTCAGATGGCCCTTCCCATGGGCGTGGCGGCTTCAATGAGCAAGGAAATAGCGAACGTTTTTAACCGTGTAGGCACTCTTTTGAGAGTAGTGGAGGCGCAGAATGGATTCAGATAATAAAACCACCTCACAAGGTTCCTCGGTGGGGTCACTGTTATCTACGGTGATGCAGGAGCTTAGCTCGTTAGTTCGCAATGAAGCAGCGCTTGCCAAGACAGAAATGTCAGAAAAAACCCACCAGGCAATGGCAGCAATAGCCGCCATCGCGATTGCCGGGGCAGTACTTTTCGGTGGCTTTCTGGCGCTGCTAGCGGCGGCAATTTTTCTGCTCAATGAAGTGCTACCCCCCGATACCACGCCATGGCTATCGGCGGTCATTGTCGGCGGGGTAGTGACGTTAATTGGCTTCATTATGTTGACGGCAGGGCTTAAGAAAATTCAGGCCCAAAATATGATGCCCACTCGCACCATAAACAGCTTACAAACCGATAAAGCGTTTGCGAAGAAGCATCAACACAACGTCAAGGAGGAGTTGAAATGACGGATCATGATAAACACCGCAACTCAGAAGAGATTGAAAGGGATATCAATCAATCACGCGAGCGCCTCGATTCTACTCTGCATAAAATCGAAGAGCGGTTTTCTCCTCAACAGCTATTGAATACCTCCTACGAGTATCTACGTCATGGGGGTGCCAACGAATTCGTGTCCAATTTAGGCACGACCATCAAGCAGAATCCGCTGCCCTTTCTGCTCACCAGCGCTGGTATCGGCTGGTTGATGCTGGCCCAGCGTAATCCGAACGATGCACGACACCAACAGCGCTATGCTTCTGCGATTGACCAGCGTTTTTACTCAGGTGAGCAGCATGCATCCCACACGAGCGGCACTGCGCACGCTTATGGCACACCCGCAAGCATGGCGGGTGAAACCGAGCACCATGCCAACAGCGAAAGCCGGGTTAGCGAAATGGCCCGTAAGGTTAAAGGCTCAACGCATCATTTGAGTGAAAAGGCCCACCACATGGGGGATAGCATGCGAGAGACTACTTCTCATCTCCAGCATGGCGCACACGATAGCTTGCACAGCATGGGGCATCGCGCCCGCCAAACAGAAAAGCAGGCATCTGATTTTATTCAGGAACACCCGCTGGTGGTCGGTGCGCTAGGGTTTGCACTGGGCGCTGCTTTAGGCGGCATCTTCCCGGCGACCAAGAAAGAGGATGAATATTTCGGCGAGTATCGCGACCGTGCCCTACATAAAGCCGCTCAAACGGGGCATGAGCAGATGGATAAGGCGCAGCATAACCTTCACGAAAAAGTTGAAGCCTATAAAGCTTCTCACCAGGGCGATGCTTCTCATGACGAGGCTGCTCATAGATCTCACGATGTTCATCAAGATAATGAGGCTAGTGTGAACGCCCCTCAGGATAAGGCGAGTGACGTAAAAGATACGCCTGCACCTGCTGACAAAATCATTCCTGAGCAGCGAGACAGCCCTGGTTTAGCTAGCCCTGAGCGACATAGCTCAGGTTTGGCAAACTCGAATACACCATCTGGCAATACCCAGGGCGCGGGGACAAATCGAACGCCTTAATCAACAAACAGTGGTCACCTGAAGGCGGCCACTGTTTTATAGGCATATTAAAACCAACAGAGATGAAGCTGATAGTGCCCGTTCATCATAGGCATTGTTATTACTAATGGAGCTTGTTTTTAATGGGTTATTTTATATAAGGTTGTGATCTTGCTATGTTTTTAAGAATTTATCGCGCTTTTGGATATGTTTTTAGATGGATTGAAAATAGCATTAGAAGGACTACAGTTAAGGCAGCTTAAAGCGATAGGTGCTCGCTTTCTATTAAGCTCATTACGCTATTCAGGGAGTCTCGATGGCTTTATAGGCCAAGGGATTTAAGAAGTTAACACCACTGACAGTAAGGAAAAAGCGATGAACCAGCCCAATGAGAAAGATAAAAAAGCCCCTAAAAATCGTGACGATCATCACGACGATGCCAACCCGATGCCGGATACCCATCACGTTAATAAAGGCTCCGACAGCAAAAAATCGGACGAGCAGAAAAAAGGCCATTAACGGCGACATTTGGCACGATTAAATGTGCTGTAAAACACCAAGGCGCTACTGATAAAAGTAGCGCCTTATTTATGGCTACACCTCAATATTGATTGATGATGACAATACTGACACCGCGATTGATGTTGAAGGCAGTAACTGCCCTAAGGAGGAGTAGAGGGCATCAGAGGTTGATGCCGCAATAGCGCGATCGGCCTTCGCCATGTCCTCTTCCGCTTTCTTCAGCTCACGGCGGGCTTCTTTGTCTTCTTCTCTCAGCCGAATTTTGAGTTCGTTAACGGCTTCGCGCAGCGCTTTCTGGGCGTCAGTCAGGACGCCGCGTAGTGCATGTTCACTAGCGCTGGCGCCGCTGGATTTCGAGCGGTTGTCTTCATTCTGAATGAGATTGGGGAGGCTAGGTAATAAGCCGAGCTCGCTGGATTCTTCGCCTTCAGGCTCGTCCGCTGCTTTTTCGGCCTCTTGCTCCGCCTTTTCCTCAGAGCTCTTTTCTACTTCTTCCTCTGCTGTTTGCGCATTGGCTTCAGCTTGCTGCGCGTCACTCGACACCGTTGCTTCAGCGCTCTCATCACCACCCGATTGGGCTGCGGCTGAATCGGCCCCGCTGGCTTGGGCTACTGTCGTTGAGGCTGCTGTTGGAACCACGGATGGGATAGCAGTCATGCCAGCACCACCACCTTGATTGTTCAATAGCTTAGCCGCACCGGCAAGCTCTCGGGCGATGCTCTTGAGTTCCTTGGCCAGGTTTTTAAGCTGTTCAGGAGAGGCGAAGGCCATCATGGCTTTCAGCATTTCAATCCGCTGGCGCAGGAAGCCCACTTTATCGGTGGCCTGCTGCTGGGCGGCTTCCTTTGGCGTTGGTAGCGACGCCAATTTCTCCAGCGCTTCCTGCTGCTTTTTAAGGCGCTTTGTGAACGGGTCGTCTTCAGCCTTTGCTGTGGCTGGTTCGTTCTTTAGTGAGTCGACGCGGGTCGACGTTATAAACTGTGGCTTATCTTGGCGCTGGTGAATCAGTGTAAATAACGAAAATCCTATCTTCATGGCCATGACCTCTTCTCATTGTCCTGAATCCGTGAAGCCGGCGCCGACACTTTCCCTATCACCGCCAGCGAGCACTTTTTGATCATTCGCCCCGTGCAAGTTGGCTTTCGCAAGCC
>NZ_JBNNIW010000035.1:0-38546 GCF_050269715.1 Halomonas sp. NPDC076908
TCTTGGTTCAGATTCTTGGCGGAACACACTGAATTTTCAAGAGAATACCATCCGCTATCTTCGTTTTCGGGCCGGCCTCATGAATAAGCCGGGATGAAGCTAACGTCTGCGTTAACAAGCATCAATACCCGGCACCATGTTCTTTTTGGTTCTAACCGCTTTTGGCCGGTTTGTGCCCTTCTGGTTCCAAGGTGGTTTGATCAGGTAAAAGAGATGCTGGTTCACATTGGAGCACGGCAGCAATCTCATATAACTTTTCCACGGTGATATTAACTTCTCCTCGTTCGACTCTTCCTATATAGCTGCGATCAATACCAGCAGCTAAGGCAAAGGCATCTTGCGAAAACCCCTTCTTCTTCCGTTCTTCCCTGATATTTTGTCCCAGAGTCTTCGCTAGCTCACCCATACCCGCCTCATTTCCTTTTGGCGGGACTATCCTTCGTTGCGGCCTACCTAGCCACGGACTATAATCCGCATTTCGTTTTTACCTCTCCTAGGTGATGGTCATGTCGGGTACCCCCCCTTCGATTGAGGAGCGCATTTTCGAACTCCTTTTAGAAACTGATAACGCTCAATTCACTATACGCAGCCTCCGTGACCAATATGCACACCAACATGGCATAGCCGCTGAGTACCGCACTGCTCTGAGGCGTTTTATCTATGAAAGAATTAAAAAGCTAATCACCGCTGGCTTGGTGGAGAAAGACAGTGAAAAACGCAAACGCGATCAGCTCTATTTTGTTTTGCCTTCAATTAGAGAAGCGGGCTTGAGCCTGGAGGGAGAAAGTTTTGAAGCATGGCACCAGCGGCTCGTGTCGCAAACAGCAAATGAAACAACAGAGACAACCGTTATTCCAAAAGACGAAAATAGTAGTGAACAGAGCCCCAGTGCTAGAAAGGCTTCGAGTCAATATGCCTTGGAGAAAGTGTTAAAGGAAACGCAAAGTGAATTCCTTTCTACACTGGGTGAAGTCGAGGCGTTCCGTGAGCTTATGGATGAATACCCTGATCTTAAGGCGAGTATCGTGGTTGATCATCGTGATGCTTATGACCGGAGCGCACGCTTAATGGGCCGGGTGCGTGCACTAGAAAAATCCCTACATCGGCTAAAGGGTACATGAGCACGAGGCTGCGGAGATGGCAAGCAGAGTGCTTGGAGCTAGCGAAGGTTCACTACTTACTCCATAGCGACTTTTTCGTGCAAGCAACACCTGCGAGCGGAAAAACCCGACTGGCAGCTGAAATGACTCGATGGCTCCTTGAAGAAGGACATATTGATTTTGTTATCTGCTTTGCGCCAACGAGAGAAGTGGTGGCTGGTATCCAGCGCACCTTTACCGTCGTATTGAATCAGCGGTTTGGCGATACGCTTGCGTCAGTAGGGGCTGCCTATACCTACCAATCAATGGAATATCACCCTGAGGATTTTTGGACGTTATTCACAGAATATCGCACATTGACCATTTTCGATGAGATACATCACTGTGCAGGCCATGATCCGCTCCTCAGCAACACGTGGGGCCAGCAGATAATTCAGCGTATCCAAAATGCGGCCACTTACACGTTAGCGCTGTCAGGAACGCCCTGGCGTTCGGATGAGTTACCTATCGCATTAGCTCGTTACAGCGATCCAGAAGGCAAACTCATTTGCGATTACCGTTATGACCTTAAAACCGCCATTCAAGACGGTGTATGCCGCTCGCCACGAATTACGCTCATCGATAACCCACTGATCCGCTTAACCGAAGAGAACGAAAGCACAGCATCGGTAAGAGCGTTTTCCTCATTTCAACAGTTGCTTAGTGAGTCGCCAATCAGCTACGAAGACCTGTTGCGACACGACGACATCCTGAATGCGGTGCTAGACCTTGGCATCAAACGACTCAACAAAGAGCGGAACAGCGTGCCTAATGCTGGCGGTCTAGTCGTTGCTACTGACATTGAACATGCCCATCAAATCGCTGAGCTTTTGCTTCATAAGGGTGAAAGTTATGTAGTGGTGACTAGCCAAACACCGAAGGCGCATCAACTAATTGACCAATACCGATATAACAGTACGCGCTGGATTGTCGCGGTAAGCATGATTTCCGAAGGGACGGATATCCAACGGTTATGCGTTTGTGCGTACCTGAGCAGGATTCGAACAGAGCTGCATTACCGGCAGGTTTTAGGGCGCATTTTACGCAAAATGGGCGACTCAGATGTAACAGCATGGCTCTATGTCATCGCCGAGCCACTGCTGCGTAAATATTCGCAGCGAATAGCTGAGGATTTACCCGAAGATCAGGCGATGCTTCAAACCCAAAAGCTGAACCTACGATTGGAGAAAGCGCGCTCCAGTCAAATGGGCGGCACTGAGGAGAGTGAGCCAGCTGCGAGTAATAGCCAACCGTTATCAGCAGAAAATATTAATGAGCGTGAGATGCTGTCTCTTGAGCCTCCCTTGCTAACGCTTAGCTTCTCGGAATACTACCGCCAGCACCTCTTGTCTCTTATATAGGCCCTCTTTTATAAAGTTTTATGAACAAAAAACCTTTTGATTCATCTACGTAAGGACCACCAAAGATGAATCAGAGCCGTCTGCTCTATGGGTCATTCCCCCATTTTAAAAAGCTACAGAAGTAGAGCTCAGAGCACAGCCGGGCACCTCTATATTTCAACAACGTCGGTAATAATAGCTTTTTGCCAACCAAAATGTGGCGCTTAAGTGAAAAGCTGCATAAATACTAACGCAGCAGATTGATCGGTGCCGCCAGTGTAGAATCTGTCCATCAGGACACCGTATAACAGAACTACCCAATGGAAGCAGATCTCGGTAGCCAAGAAGTTACCTGCCGAGATCGGTTCCTGGCCCGGAGGCCGTGTGTCAAAGCAACAATTGATCGAAGTACTGTCGCCGTCCTACTTCGCCCAATGCGGCATGTGTCAAACTGACCTGGCTATGCTTTTGCGTACTTAGCTAGCATCTGAATCAGCTCACTTTCATTAATTACCTCTACACCGAGGTCTTTAGCTTTTGTAAGCTTAGACCCTGCACTCTCTCCCGCCACAACGTAAGATGTGCGAGTTGACACGTTTCCAGACACTTTGCAGCCTAGGCTTTCCAGAGATTCCTGTGCCTCAGACCTAGTCATACTGTTCAAAGTACCTGTTAAAACGAACGTTTTTCCTTTCAACGGCTGCGAACTCTCATCTACCTGGACTACTTCCCACCGTACGCCTTGCTCGATGAGCGCGTTAATTACCGACAAGTTTCTTTCCTGCCGAAAAAAGTGATAGATATGTGTTGCGACGATTTCTCCTATATCAGGAACATCTACCAACTGCTCCATAGAAGCAACTATGAGTTTGTTGAGATCCCCAAAGGATAGTGCCAAGTTCTTTGCTGTAGCCTTTCCAACTTCTCGTATCCCTAATGAATAGACGAACTTATCAAATGTCGTTTCTTTAGAATTATCAATAGCTTGAAGTATATTCTCAATCTTTTTAGGACCCATTCGATCCAGATGCAATAAAGAGGGCGCGGTTAGGGTATAAAGGTCAGCGGGGCTTTTGACTATCTCTTGCCTAACCAACTCCTCAATAATTTTTTCACCTAGACCAACTACGTTCATGGCATTTCTAGAGCAGAAATGTCTTATTGCTTCTATCAACTGCGCTTTACAAACTAGCCCACCGGTACATCTTGCATCAGCTTCCCCTTCAACCTTTTCAATATCTGATTTGCATACTGGGCAGGATTGAGGAAATATGATGGGCTTTCTATCTGCCCCCTTGGTTGATACAGACATGACCTGCGGGATGACATCTGCTGCGCGGCGAATGATCACCTCATCACCTATACAAAGGCCAAGGCGCTCAATTTGATTCGCATTGTGTAACGAAGCACGACTTATTGTCACTCCTCCTATAAAAGCTGGCATCAGAACTGCAACTGGCGTTATCTTTCCAGTTCTCCCAACTTGAAACTCAACGTTTTCCAATCGGGTCTTACCTTCCTGGGCTGGAAATTTATGAGCGATTGCCCACCTGGGAGCATTTGTAATGAAGCCAAGTGACTCCTGTTGAACAATTGAGTCAACTTTAAAAACGACCCCATCAATCTCATACGGAAGGGCTGAACGAGAAGCCATAAGCTCCTCAATGTAGTCGTGACAACCAGATACTCCAACTTTAGTCGTACTTTCTTTCGGAAGTGCAAACCCCAGATCTTTGAGATAAATTAGTCGCTCAAACTGGCTAGCAGGGAGCTCTTTACCTTCACAAACGCCGACTCCATATGCAAAAAACTCTAGAGGCCTACGTGCTGTTACATCAACATTCAGCTGTCTCAAACTCCCAGATGCCGCGTTTCGTGGATTTACGAGCAAGTTTTTTCCTTCGCTCGCTAGGCGTTCATTAAGTTCTTCAAACTTTACCACAGGAATTACGACCTCACCCCTAACCTCAAGCCTATTAGGAGCATTAATATTTGATAGCGTTCGAGGCACATTACGGATGGTTTTTACATTCCGTGTTACATCTTCACCAACACTGCCATCGCCTCTAGTTGCCCCCCTGACCAGAGCCCCATTCTCGTATATCAGACTAACGGCCAATCCATCTAGCTTCGGTTCTGCGCAAAATGTTACAGGACTCGATGTACCAAACGATTTCTCGATCCTTCGAATGAAATTTTCCAAGCCACTGAAATCAAACACATTGTCCAATGAAAGCATTGGAACTTCGTGCCTCACCTTTTTAAAGCCCTTCGCTACTCCTCCTCCAACTTTCTGAGAGGGTGATGAAGGATCACTTCTCTCGAGATTTTCACTTTCTAGTTCCTTCAACTCACGCATTAGCTCGTCGTATTCGGAGTCAGTAACGGAGGGCTCATCCAAAATGTAATATTCATGATTGTATTTTTCTACAAGAGCTCTCAGCTCCGAAATTCTGTCTTGATTTTTATGATTCATCGTCATCAACTCGACCGCTTGGGTGCATTTGCTACCTAGCTATGATTATTTTACAAATTAGCCTATTTGAAACTCCGAGCTACAGGGTGACACCTACATCACCCGCCCGGCGAATCGAGACCGTATCGCCGATCATTACGTCCAGGCGCTTAATTTCATCGGCGTTATGTAGCGTGGCGTTGGAAACCGTCACACCCGCCACAGTGACTGGTTCAAGACGTGCTACGGGAGTAATCGCCCCTGTGCGGCCAACCTGAAACTCAACATCGTTCAGCGTGGTGACTTCTTCCTGGGCGGGAAACTTAAAGGCCACCGCCCAGCGCGGTGCGCGAGCAACAAAGCCCAGCTCGCGCTGGTGGCGCAAATCGTTCACCTTGATCACTACGCCGTCGATATCAAAGCCTAGCCCATCGCGCTTTTCACCCAACTGCTCGCAGTAATCAGCAACGGCCTCGGGGCCCTTCACAACCTTCAGCTCTGAACTGGCACGAAACCCAAGCATGGATAAACGTGCCATCAGTTCGCTATGTGTGGTATCGCCTAGATCGGGTTCCAAGCGTATAGCCTGGTAGGCGTGAAACTCTAACGGGCGTTTCGCGGTGATACGCGGATCCAGCTGACGCAGACTGCCTGCCGCTGCATTACGCGGGTTGGCAAATACCTTGCTGCCCTCTTCTCGGGCGCGCTCATTCAGCACTTCAAAGCCGGAGTGGCGCATAATTACCTCGCCACGCACTTCCAAAAGCTCAGGCACACTCTTGCCCATTAGCTTAAGTGGCACGGAGCGCAGCGTGCGCAGGTTAGAGGTAATTCCCTCACCGGTGCGCCCATCCCCTCGGGTTGCCCCGCTAATGAGTACGCCTTGCTCGTAAACCAGTGATACCGCGGCGCCATCCAGCTTGGGCTCACAGGTGAACTCGACCTCCTCTGCCGTCCACTCCAGGCGTTCAGCCACCCGCTCGGCAAAGGCGTGAATATCTTCTCGACTAAAGGCGTTATCTAACGACAGCATAGGAATAACGTGGGCCACAGATGGGAAGCCATCGGCGGGTGCAGCGCCAACGCGCTGGGTAGGCGAATCAGGTGTGATCAGTTCGGGATGTTCAGCTTCCAACTGCTTTAAACGCTGAAATTGCCGATCATAATCCGCATCCGTCAGTTTGGGCTCATCCAGCACGTAATAGCGGTAATTTGCCTCGTCCAGGGCGGCACGTAGCTGGGCAATCTCTTCCAGTGATAGAGAATCAGACTGACTCATGTAATGGTTTCCATACGCCTAGGAAACCTCTGATTAACTATTGCGCTTGGCCATACTGCGTTAAAAATCGCCTCGTGCGCGAGTCCGATCAAAATGATCATTACAGCTTGTAAACTCCGCTTTTTCGTTGATTTTTGCCTTGTCTGGCCTGTGCTCATGACGTTAATCAGAGGCTCCCTAGCAAAAAGGGTAAATTGAAAAATACAAAATATGCTGCGTATTGAACAAAAACACCCGCCTTCTGGCAAGAAGGCGGGTGTTTCACAGCAGGCATTAATTAGCGGACTTGCATATGCCGGTGCAAGCGATGACGCCGCTCAAATTCACGCACACGCTGACGGGCAAACTCAATCGTTTGCGCAGTCATCACGCTACGATTTTCATCTTTCAGCTCGCCGCCCATATGGCGTACCACGACCATCGCGGTCTCCACCATGGCTTCAAACGCTGCCGAGCTGTCCACAGCGCCGGGCAGCGGCATCAGCAGCGTGATGCCTGGCGTCATAAACTCGCCCATCTCTTCAATGGGGAAGGTGCCAGGCTTAACTACGTTAACCATGGAGAACTGAAGTTCGCTATCTTCACTCTCCGTTTCAAACCGGTGGAAAATGCCCATTTCACGGCTGTAACGCAAGCCACACACCATCATCAGCTCAAGCAGTTTACTGCCGTCGAAACCTTCTGGGTCTCGGGAAAGCACGCTAATCACGATGACTTCTTCAGCGCTAGAGAGTGTTTCTTTTGCGTGTTCGCCACTTACATCATGGCGCAAGGCTTTTTCTAGCGTGGGATGAACGCGCACTCTCTCTTCAGCGGCACGGTCGTCATAAGCTACGTCGCTGGCATAATCCTCTTCACTAAAACCGGTGCTTTGATTTTCTGAATAAGTATTTTCTACGTAAGCTTTTTCGCTATCAAATGCGGCATGACCTGCGCGCTCATATTGGAGAGCCTCTTCTTCAGCCATTTGCTGTTGAGCGGAAAGCCTATCCGCTGCCGCCGCATCAGCCGCTGCTTCGCGGGCGTGAGCCTGCTCTTGAGCAAGGCGAGCGCGTTCGGCTTCAGCAGCTTCTTTCGCTTCGCGCTTTTGCTCAGCCTCTAATGCTTTACGTTCAGCCTTCTGTTTAGCCAAGGCTTTATTACGCACCGCTTTTTCAGCTTTCTTACGCTGTTTCTCCTGACGACGCTCAATGAGTCGACGTTTAAAAGAACGCGCCATGCCTTCAAAGTCGACCAATCGGTACTCATCAACGGCGTCATCATCTAACTCGCCATGCTCACCCACAGTGTCGGAACGCAATTGACGACGCTTGGCGATGTTATCGCTGGAAGCATGCTTTGCAAATACGGCATCTTCCGGCTCAGCGCGTAATACCGGCTCTTGCTCATAATGAGGCTTAACCGGCGTTTCAGGCTCTGCTTCACTGGTGGTGATGGCCATTGGCTCAGGCGTTGCTGTTACATCTACATCGGCTACATTGGCTGCCATTTCAGCTTTAGCAACCTCAGCTTTGGCAGTTTCATCTGTAGCGACTTCTTTTCTGGCCACGTCATCTTTTACAACCTGAGATGGAGCCGCTTGAGGTTCAGCAACTTGAGGTGAAGCAGTGTCAGTGGCTTTTAGCGTCGCGTCAGCGTGATTGGTTTCAATAGGCTTGACGTCTGCGGCAGCAGAAGGTTGCTCAACGTTCGGCTGTGGCGCAGGAGTACTAGCCTTTACATCGGCTAGCGATGTATCGCCCATCGTAATGCTAGGCTCCCGACGCTCATGCTCATTCGGCATTGAAACCTGAGAAGCAGAAGCAGCCATGGAAGCAGTTAAAGGCTGCTCCTTCTTAACCGCAACTGTTGGCTTCGATTTAATGATGGCTTCCGCTTTTTCTGCCTTATCTGACTTCCGTTTGGCCGCCTTAGCAGATACGGAGCGCCTGAACTCAGAAAGCACCCTGGAGGGACCAGGATGCTCTTGACGTTCTAGCTTTGGCTTATTGCCTAAGCCGCTATAATCAGCAGCCTTAACAACTCGGGCACCCCCATTAGGAAGTTCCCAATTGATCTCTGCCGCTTTAGCAGCATCTTCGGGATCATCTAGCTGACTAGCTGAGAGATCCTTCTCCGCCTGATCAAGACGAGGTACTCGACGCTGCCGTTGAAGTCTTCGCGCACCATCAATAACGATGAGCGATACCAACGCCAACCCTAAGATAATTAGCCACTCTCTTAATTCCATGTCGAACGTTCCATGGTCATCTTGCCGTTTGCTAAGGCACCATGCCTGAATTTAGGTAACTGCGACGTAATAAACACTTGCCACCAGCATAGCGCGATTGATATGAAAATGGCGAATTTTTGCGATTTTTTCATACTTTGTTGGTGCTTTTGACACTTTGTATGGAGTGTAAGGCAATGGTCAGACCTCAGCTTCACGCAAAAGTGCCTTGAGAATTTGATCCATCCTTTATAGCCAGCTTTATAAAGGAGTCTTGGCAGCAAGAAAAGCCATTCGGGCCTCTGAAAATGCGTTTATTTCTTCAAGCTGCCTCTGCCTAACAGGCAACTCATCCCCACTTTCAAGATATATCTAGTAAGCTGCTTAACGATCTCATACTCAATATTGATATGGGTAATATAGTTAAGTTGAGCGCTTTAGGACATTTTTTTAACATATTTATCATAATGCTTATCAATAGATGTTTAACAAACCGCTGTTTAAAGTTACAGCTTCGCCCAAAACTCTTCAGCCGCAGCACTAATTGAAGCAAGGGGGCGAACAAGATGTATTTGAAGCGGGATATCCCAACGTTGCTCTAAGGCTCGAATCAAACGACCTTCGTTAATTTCTTGCTCTGAAAGGCTTTTTGGCAACCAAGCCACCCCTTTACCCTCTAAAGCCATGGACATTAACACCGCCGCCAAGTGGCTACTAAACTGAGGTTTAAGCGCTAAAACGTCAGCTTTACCGTATAACCGATGGCTCACTATACGTCCGAGCCCTGATGCTTCTGTATAGGCCAAATAAGGGTATTGATTAGCAGAAATATCCTGGCGAGAAGCGCTACTCATCAACGCCATTAGAGTATCTTCGCCCACCTGCTTGCTGACAAAGTGCTCAGAAGCCAACATTGAAGGCACGTCAGGATGACGATGGCAGAGTAAAAAAGGCACTTCCCCATGCACTAGCAGCTGCTCACATCCAGCCATACTGTCGGAGTGAAGCCGAATCGCCTCAATGGGTGCACCATTATCCACTTGGCGAATCCAGCGCGGAAAGAACGTAAACGAAAGCGAGTGCGTGGCAGCGAAGGAGAGTGTTTTCGCCATAGTGCCCGCCACTTCTTGTGCCTCAGAGCGCAGCCGATAAAGGCGACTCGTCGCTTCAAACACATTGGCTAAAATATGCCTGCCTGCTTCGGTCAAGGTGGTGCCTTGCGGCGTACGCACAAACAGGCTAACCCCCATCCACTGCTCTAGCGAACGGATACGTCGGCTAAACGCTGGCTGAGTAATATGGCGCGCTTCTGCTGCGCGCACGAAACTGCCGTGCTCTGCCAGGGCAATAAAATCTTCTAGCCAAACAAGCTCCATGGGCAATGCCTTTTCAGCATGGGGTGGCGTAGTAATAGCATTGGTTAGACTGACTTACCACGCTTATTGTGATGCTCTAACTTATTAAGGAGCCTTCCATGCGCATCGTTGAAATCCGCGAGAAAACCGTTTCGATTGCATCACCTATCGCCAACGCCTATATCGATTTTTCCAAGATGACCTGCTCCGTGGTGGCGGTGATAACAGATGTGGTGCGCGACGGTAAGCCTGTAATTGGTTACGGTTTTAATTCTAATGGCCGCTATGGGCAAGGGGCGCTTATGCGTGATCGTTTCCTTGACCGCATTAGCGAAGCTGATCCTGAAAGCCTTATTGATCAAGAGCATAACAACCTTGATCCATTTGCGATCTGGAAGGCCCTGATGACCAACGAAAAACCCGGCGGCCACGGTGAACGCTCCGTGGCGGTAGGCACAATCGACATGGCCGTTTGGGATGCAGTGGCAAAAATTGAAGGCAAGCCCCTCTACCGGCTGCTCGCTGACCGCTACCGCAACGGCCAAGCTGACGATAAAGTCTGGGTGTACGCAGCAGGAGGCTATTACTACCCAGGTAAGGACCACAGCAAGCTACAGGACGAAATGCGCAGCTACCTGGATCGCGGCTATAACGTGGTCAAAATGAAAATTGGCGCCGCGCCATTAGCAGAAGATTTACGCCGTATTGAAGCCGTGATTAAGGTCGTCGGTGACGGTAGTCGCCTAGCCGTTGATGCCAATGGTCGCTTTGATCAAGCAACGGCGATTGCTTACGCCGAAGCGCTAAAACCCTACAACCTGTTTTGGTATGAAGAGGCAGGCGACCCGCTCGACTACGCCCTTCAGGCCGAGCTTGCCAACCACTATGAGTTGCCGATGGCGACTGGCGAAAACCTTTTTTCGCATCAGGATGCACGTAATCTTCTTCGCCATGGCGGTATGCGCGCTGATCGTGACTACCTACAGTTTGATTGCGCGCTCTCCTACGGACTGGTCGAGTACATGCGCACGCTAAACGTGATGGACGAGCTAGGCTGGTCATCGCGCCGCGTGGTTCCCCATGGCGGACATCAGATGTCGCTGAATATTGCAGCGGGCTTGCAGCTAGGCGGCAACGAGTCCTACCCGGACGTTTTCCAGCCATTCGGCGGTTTTGCAGATGGTATTCAGGTGGAGAACGGCTATGTGGGCCTGCCCGATATTCCTGGCGTAGGCTTTGAGGCGAAATCTAAACTGCATGCGGTGATGCGCGAGCTGGGTGAAGGTTAAAGTTAACGACGAAAGCGCCTAATCAACCAGCGCCGCTGCCTCTTCAATACCTACCGAGACTAACCGCGACACGCCGGGCTCTTGCATGGTCACCCCCATCAAGCGCTCGGCGGCTTCCATAGCGATTTTATTGTGGGTGATATAGATAAACTGCACGTTCTCAGACATCTCTTTGACCAGCCTTGCATAACGCCCAACGTTAGCGTCATCCAGCGGGGCATCTACTTCGTCCAACATACAGAACGGCGCAGGGTTAAGCTGGAAAATCGCAAACACCAACGACAGCGCCGTCAGCGCTTTTTCGCCACCTGACAGTAGATGAATGGTGCTGTTCTTCTTACCTGGCGGACGGGCCATAATCGCCACGCCGGTTTCCAACAGGTCATCGCCGGTCAGCGTTAGCCAAGCCGCACCGCCGCCAAACACTCTTGGAAACAACGCCTGCAACCCTGCATTAACCTGATCAAAGGTTTCGCGGAAACGCACTCGGGTTTCCTGGTCGATGCGCTTAATCGCCCGTTCGAGGGTTTCCAGCGCTTCGGTCAGCTCAGCGTGCTGCGCTTCTAAATAGTTACGCCGTTCGGCCTGCTGATCGTACTCCTCAATGGCGGCGAGGTTGATTGCGCCCAAACGTCGAATTTTGTCCGTGGTACTTTCCAGGCGCTCTTGCCAACCGGCTTCACTGGCCTCGGGAGGTAGTTGCTCAGCGAGGGTTTCGGCATTGTGGCCAAGCTCTGCTAACTGTTCATCCTGAGTAGCGGCTTTTAGCGCCAGCGCCTGCACATCCATGCGCCGCTGCTGAAGCTGCTCGCGGCTCTGCTCTAGATTGCGCTCATGCTGCTGCCGGGCTAGCTCATCGTTACGCAGTTGCTCTGCCAGTGCCTGGGCCTGCTGGCGAGTGGCATTTAAACGCCCCTCCTGCTGTTCACGCTGGTGAAGCAGCTCTTCTAGCTCTTCACCTGCCAGCTCATCGGGCTCGATCAACATTTCCCGCGACTCTTCCAACTCGGCAATGCGTAACGTTAAACGCTCTTCAATATCGCTACTGCGCGACTGGTGTGAACGAAGGCTGTCGCGCTCGGCGCTTAACCGCTCTCGCTCCAGGGCTAACGCCTGCTGCTGCGCTTTTAGTGGTGAGTGCTGCTGGGTTAGCTGGTCACGCTGTTCGCGCTGACGATTGCGCTGTTCAGCGGTGGTTTCCCGCGCTTCGGCACTACTTTCCAATTGCTCCATCGCCACATGCCAGCGGGCGCGCTGCTCATCTAGAGTGAGTGCTAACTCCGCTTCATCTTCCTGTAACTGAGCAAGCTCTTCGTCAAGCTCAGTGGCACGGCTGTGTAAATGCTCCAAGCGCTGGGCCAAGCTGCGCTCTTTTACCGCTAACTGCTGAAGCGTGGCGGCGTGAGCGCGCTCCTGTTCGGCCTGCTGTTCGCGAGCTTGCTCCAGTGTTTCAATCGCTTCGTTGGCGGCGTCACACTGCTCTTCTGTCAGCGCTAGCGCGTCTTCTTGCTGCTCGCGCTGGGCAGTCAGTTCGGCGTAACGGCGGCGCGTTAACAATAACCCATCAATGCCCTCGCCATTGGCCTGCTGGTGCAGCCAGCCGCGCCCGCGCCAAACACCATCGCGGCTCACGACGCTTTCACCGGGCGCCAAGTGGGCCACCTGCTGCTCGGCCTGTTCAGCGGTTTCGGTGTAGTGAATACTTGCTAACCATTCAGCCAGCGCACCGGCGCCGTTGACCAATTGATCTAAGCGCTGACCTGAAGAGGATAGTGCAGGCGATGTTTGATCAATCAAACGCCAGTCGGTCGCCAACGCCTCGGGCAAGGCGGCCAGCTGGTGGCTGGTCACGAGGCGGGCAGTGAGCCAGGGGGCGAGTAGCCAGGAAGTAAGCGCTTCCCAACCTGGTTCGACTTGCAGCGCCTCACCTAGCTGAGGTGCATCTGCTAGCCCATAAGCCTCCAGACGTTTACCCATATCAGGATCGTGATCTGCCAGCGCCACATCCATCAACGTTTTAAGTGACGCTAATTCGCCCTGACGCTGGCTGAGATCTGCACGCTGCTGGTCGCGGACTTGAGTGGCCTGTTGATACGCCGCTTTGGCATCGTTATAGCGCTGCTGCCACTGCTCACGCTCAGCTTGAAAGCCCTCCGCCTGCTGCTGCGCCTCGGCTAACTGTGCTTGGCATAGTGCGTGCTCTTCACGCAGCGCGGTGAGATCGGCGACTTCTCCTCGTTGCTGGCGGCGGCGTTGATTTTCGGCCTGCAGGCGCGCAATGCGCTGCTCAAGATCACGTAGCTGATCCTGACTACGATCCGCCTCGCGGCTGGCATCGCGCCAACGGGCTTCAGCATCCGTCCACTGCTGCTCAGCGGCTTCCAGCGCGGGCGAGGCATCGGCCAATGCTTGCTCAAGATTCTCAAGCTGCTCTTCCAGCGCTTCGTGTTCGGGCTGTAGGTCATCAAAACGTTCATCAATAGCTGCCAAACGCGCTTGATCGCCTTCACTGACACGGCGCTGCTCGTCTAGCTCCCGGCGTGCAGTGGCTATATCCGTGGCAAGCTGGCTTTCACGGCTACGACGGTGAGCCTGGTCTTGCTCCAAGCGAGCGATGCGCGTGGTGGTTTCAAAAAACTGCTGCTGGTGGCGGTCGAGCACCTCGGCGAGTTCGTCATGCTGCTCGCGGGCTTGCTCAAGCCGGGTTTCACACTGGCGAACGCCAAAGACGTCTTTCTCGACAGCTATTTCCAGCTCGCGGACGCGGCTCTCCTGATGAGATTGCTCGGTGCGCAGGGTACGGCCACGTAGCAGCGCAAGCTCGCCTTTAAGGCGATACTCCTGCTGCTTCAACTCTTGATAGCGCTTGGCGGCCTCGGCCTGCCGCTTAAGGCGGTCTAGCTGTTTATCCAGCTCTTCGCGAATATCATCGAGGCGCTCCAGGTTCTCTTGAGTACGCCGCATACGGTTTTCTGTTTCGCGGCGGCGCTCTTTATACTTGGAGATACCCGCGGCTTCTTCAAGCGTTGAGCGTAGATCGTCAGGGCGGGCTTCAATTAGCCGCGAAATCATCCCCTGGCCAATAATAGCGTAGGAGCGTGGCCCTAGCCCGGTGCCCATAAACAGGTCGGCAATATCGCGACGGCGGCACTTCTGGCCATTAAAGAAGTAGTTCGACTGGCCATCTCGGGTAACTAAGCGTCTTACGACAATTTCAGCGTACTGGGCGTAAATACCGCCCATGCTGCCATCGCGATTATCAAATTTGAGCTCTATGGAGGCTTGGCTAATCGGTTTACGGCCCGTAGAGCCGTTAAAAATAACGTCCGCCATTGATTCACCGCGCAGGGTTTTGGCGGAGGACTCCCCCATCACCCAGCGCACGGCATCAATAATATTGGATTTGCCACAGCCATTGGGCCCCACGATAGCGGTCATATTGCCATCGAAGGGCACCGTCACGGGATCCACAAAGGATTTGAACCCGACTAAACGAATCGACGTTAAGCGCATGCCGAAGCGGCGTTCCCGTTACAGTTATTCAAATACACGGTTAATCACCACTTCGGCGGCTTCATCTTCATCTATTGGGCCTACGCTAACCCCCTCAAGATCGCCAAACAGATCACCGGGCTGCGGAGTCGCTTGGCCTGAAGGCGAGACACGTACCATTAAGCGTGCTTCACGCACTTGGGAGATTTGCGCCTGGGGCGACATGGCCACGCTATTATCTAACACCACGGTCATCGGCAGCTCAGAGACGAGCGCCTGCACCACCGCCAATGGCGGCAGTTCACCATCAAGATCACGGGCGGTGATAAACACCGTATCGTCGTCGCTAACGCGCTCGGCAAGCTCCTCATCTAACGATACCGTTACCCGGATACCGGTGCTCTCGGCGGCTTCCACCGCGGCTTCTTCGGGCGCAACGCCCATTCGCTCCTGGGCCACGCGAATACCTTCGCGTAACGAGGCGGCGGTATTGGGGTCTTCAATATTGGCTACCGCCCGGCGCCAGCGATCAATCGCCTGCTCATAATCGCCATTGTCAAAAGCATGAATGCCCAGCATGCCCAGTACCGTTGGCTGGCGGGGGTCTTGCTCAAGGGTTTCGTCTACCAGCGCCTGAACCTCGTCGGTAAGTTCACGACCAGCAACAAAGAAGCGAATTTGCGCGAGCTGCGCGAGCAACGGCGCGATACGCCCCTCAATCTCAATTAGCCGCTCAAGGGCATTCACCGCTTGATCCGGCTGCCCGATTTCACGGTAAAGTGGAAATAGCGTACTCCACACATTCGGATTATTCGGCTGCCGGGCAGCCTGCTCCTCCATGCGCTCAATATACATAGCGAGCGATCCCTCGGGGTCATTCTGCACTTCTTCTTGAACCGCTAGTAGGGTCAGATCACCTTCTGCTCCCTCTTGCTGGTACCAAAGCACACTAATCACAACGACAGCGACCATCACAACCGGCACCACCAGACGACCAGAACTGGCTGACTTGAGTGGTCGGCGCACTGTCACTTCGGTGTCTTCCAGCAGGCTACGCTCAAGCTCCAGGCGGTCTTCTTCAAAGCGCTCAGTGTCAATATCCCCGCGCTCCCGGGCAGCTTCTAACGACGCCAAGCGGCGCCTGAAGATGGCCACGTTTTGCTCTGCAGAGGTGTCGTTTACTTCAAAGTCGTGCAGTTGATCATGTAAGTCGCGCGCATTTCTGAGCGGCGATACCAGCAGCCATAGGGCGGGGAGCAGTAAAACGGCAATCGCAATCCAGAGCAGCGTCATGAAGACCTCTCACGGTTGATTAAAGCATCTAAGCGCGCGCGCTCTTCGGCGCTCAGCGCTTTAGCAGACGCGTTGCGGCGAGCACGTACCATCATCACGACCACTATTGTTCCTAACAACACCAGCGCAATGGGCAGCCCCCAAAGTAGATAAGTGCGGTTTTCTAAGCGCGGGTTATAGAGAATGTACTCACCAAAACGCTGCACCATGTGATCAACGATTTCGATATCCGACTGACCATCCTGCAAAAGTAAGTAGACACGATCACGCATATCGCCAGAGATAGGCGCATCTGAGTCATCAATGGCTTGGTTTTCACACAGCGGGCAGCGCATGGAGGCGGTTAAATCGCGATAGCGCTTCTCCATGACCGGGTCATCAAACTCACGTACCTCAATGCCACCCGCCATTGCACTGGCAGCAAGCAGTAACAGCAACAACGCTGCGCAAGAACGTATTAACGCCATTTTTCCACCTCCGGCAAAATCCGATCGCGTACATCTTCAGGCGATACGTAGCCCTTGTGGTGATAGCGAATCACGCCGTCGGCATCGACAAGAAACGTTTCTGGGGCGCCGTATACACCTAGATCAAACCCTAGCTCGCCATCTGGATCGAAAATATTGGTTTCAAACGGATCGCCAAACTCACTGAGAAACTGCATGCCTTTCTCGCGGGTATCCCGGTAGTTAACCCCCACCATGCGAATTCCTTGATCAGCCAGCCCTAGCAGCTGCGGCATTTCCTGCTTGCACGCCGGGCACCATTCACCCCATACGTTAACTAGCGTCATTTCGCCTTCAAACAACGTTTCGTCGACACGCTGATTTTCATCGCGCAGGGTAGTGGCCTCAAAAGCGGGAAACGCACGGGCCATTAGCGCTGAATCGCGCTGCGAGGGGTCCAGATAAAGACCCTGGTAAAAAAACAGCGCCAAGCCTAAAAAGCCAACTGGCAGCAATAGCAGTAGCAACCGTCGCTTCATACCACGGCCTCCTGGGTTGCTGGAGGTTTAGCAGCCACCTTAGCGGTATCCCGCGCGACCGAAGTGCGGCGATAGCGCTTGTCGAGCACCGCCAGCACTCCGCCAAAGGCCATTAATAAACCACCCAGCCATAGCCAGCGTACAAATGGTTTATATTGAACACGCATCGCCCAACTACCATCGCCAAGGTCTTCACCCATAGCGACATAAAGGTCGCGGAAGAACCCTGGGCGAAGCGCAACCTGGGTCATCGGCATGCCAGTGGCAAGATAGAGACGCTTTTCAGGGCGCATGGTAAAGCTGCGACCCGTCTCGCCACGCTGCACTTCAATAATGGAGGTATCCGCCAAAAAGTTAGGCCCGCGACGATCAATCAGCTCCGTCATGGTGAACTGGTAGCCCGCCACCTCTACTGATGTGCCCGGCGACATGCGCACATTACGCTCAATGTTGTAGTTGGAGACCACGGCAACACCTACGATGGTCACCGCCACGCCCACATGCCCCAGCACCATGCCCCAATAGGCCAGCGAGAGTTTGCGCAACCCGGCAATAAACGAACTGGCGTGGCGAGTTTTATCAAACAGATCCCGCACCATGGGCAGTACAATCCACAGCGCAGACACAATGCCGAGCGAGACCCACAGATCCCATTCACCGCGGTACAGCAACGGCATTAAAATACCGAGCACCAGCGCGGCAGCGCCCGCCAGCCAGAGCTTGCGTACCAACACACGCCCTTCCATACCTTTCCAACGGGCGACCGAACCCAGCCCCATGAAGATACACATCACTACGGTGAGTGGCACAAACAACGCATTAAAATAGGGAGGGCCGACACTGATTTTACCTAGCCCTAAAGAGTCCAGAATCAGCGGATAGACAGTGCCGAGTAATACAGTGACCGTCATAATCACCAGGAAAATATTATTTACCAGCAGTAGCGCATCCCGGGAGAGCCAGTTGAAACCCACTTTATGACTGACTCGCGGCGCACGCAGGGCAAATACCAGAAACGACAGCGTCACAGTGATCGCCAGCAGCATTAAGATAAAGAAGCCACGGGCAGGATCGTTGGCAAACGCATGCACCGAGGTAAGCACCCCGGAGCGCACTAAGAACGTCCCCATTAGCGATAGCGAAAAGGTTGAAATCGCCAGCAGCACGGTCCAGCTTTTAAATGAGCCACGCTTCTCCGTGACCGCCAGCGAATGCATCAGCGCAGTGCCTGTTAGCCAAGGCAGCAGTGAGGCGTTTTCAACCGGATCCCAGAACCACCAGCCGCCCCAGCCAAGCTCGTAGTAAGCCCACCAACTGCCCAGTGCAATACCCACGGTCAGAAACGCCCAGGCTAAATTGGTCCAGGGCCGCGCCCAACGGGTCCAGGCCGCGTCTAACCGGCCACCCAGTAGCGCCGCGATTGCAAACGCAAACACCACAGAAAAACCGACATAGCCCATGTAAAGCATGGGCGGGTGAACGATCAGCCCGAAGTCTTGCAGCAGCGGATTAAGATCGGCACCGTCTTGGGGCATGTTAGGCAATAGCCGCTCAAACGGGTTAGATGTAAACAGAATAAACAGTAAAAAGCCGACGCATACCATGCCCATCACGCCCATGACACGGGCGACCATATCGCGCGGCAAGTTATTGGAAAATTGCCCGGCCACAAAGCCCCAGCCCGCGAGCATCAGGCTCCACAGCAGCACGGAGCCTTCATGGTTACCCCACACAGCACTGAACTTGTAGTACCACGGCAGCAGCGAGTTGGAATTATTGGCCACGTTCGCCACGCTAAAGTCATCCAGCATGTAACTTGTGGTCAAACAGGCGTAAGCGATGGCGACAAATAGAAACTGCCCTGCTGCCATAGGACGGCCGTAGGCCATCCACAGCGGGCGGCGAGTGGCAGCACCGGCCAGCGGCATTACCGACTGCACGACCGCCATAAGCAACGCCACAATAAGCGCAAAGTGGCCAATTTCAGGAATCATTTTGATTAACATTTTCGCTCCGAACTAGCACGGCGGTATGGCAAGCCAGTTAACCGATAAGGGTTAAGAAACCACTGATTAATACTCGCTGGCTTGCGGCACACCTTCTGCTTCTAGGCGTTTACCTACTTCAGCGGCTTTGGCCTGAAAATCAGCGGGGGAATATCCTGCCTCTTCTAACGCCTGCGCCACTTCTGGTGGCATATAGTTCTCATCATGACGGGCGAGCACTTTATCGGCATATAGACGACCATCGCTTTGCAGTTCACCGACCACTACTACGCCTTGGCCTTCACGGAATAGATCCGGCAGAATCCCGCTGTAGTAAACCTGCAAGTCATCCACGTAGTCGGTCACGGTAAATTCAACGTCGAGACTCTCAGGGTCACGGGAAACGGAACCCTCTTTCACCATGCCGCCCGCACGAATTTGCCGCTCCATAGGGGCATCACCCTGGGCTATCTGTACCGGGCTGAAAAACAGATTGATGTTGGAGCGCAGCGCATACAGCGTTAGCCCGACGGCAATGGCCGTTAGTGAAACCAAGCCCAAAATGACGAATAGCTTCTGTTTACGTTTAGGCGTCATCGCGCATTCCCCCTTCCACTGAATTAAATTGGGCGGCATTCTGCGGCGCCGCGCTTGTTGAGCGGGCTCTTTCACGCCGCACCCGGCGTTTCACGCCATTAATCAACTGACGGTATTCAACCCGTGCATGCCAAACAATTAACAGCAGCAGCAGCGCCGTTACGCACCAAGCAGACCACACATAGGGCGCATGACCACCCATCGCTAAGAATTCGGCAAAAGAGGCAAATGCCATTAACGCTTCTCCTCTACTTGGCCTACTACCATATCTTGCACCCAGCGCTTATTTGCTTCACGTCGCAGAATTTCGCTACGGGTACGCATCAGCGTTAGGGCAATAAAAAAGCTGTAGAAACCCAATACCATTATCGCTAGCGGTAGCCACATTTCGGTGGGCATCGTGGGCCGAGAGGTAAGGGTAAAGGTGGCTGGCTGGTGCAGGGTGTACCACCAGTCCACTGAATATTTGATGATTGGGATGTTGATCACACCGACCATGGCAAGCACTGAGGCTGCCCTTGATGCACTATCGCGACTGGTAAAAGCACCACGCAGGGCAATCACGCCTAAATACAGAAACAGCAGGATCAGCATTGAGGTGAGACGCGCATCCCACATCCACCAGGTACCCCAGGTCGGCACCCCCCAAACGGCGCCTGAAAACAGCGCGACAAAGGTCATGCCCGCACCTAAAGGTGCCATTACCGCCGCCGCCATATCCGCCACTTTAATTTTCCAGACCATAAATACCAGGCCTGATACCGCCATGGAGATAAAAATTGACTGGGCTAAAAAGGCCGCTGGCACATGCACGTAGATAATCCGAAAGCTGTTGCCCTGCTGGTAGTCGGCAGGGGCGAACGCCAGCCCCCACAGCGTTCCCGTGACCAATAGCAGTGCTGCTGCGGCCCAAAACCAAGGCTGTAATTTGGCACTAATGCCATAGAACCACTTGGGTGATCCCAGCTTATGTATAAAGGCCCACATAGCGAGTCCTATCCTTAACCGTTAATACTGATACGCAGCGATGCCGCAATTGCCCACGGCGCCAACATCAGCGCAGCGGCGAGCAGCGCGCCCAAAATTGCCAAGTGTGCAGACACACCGTCGCCCAAAATAGCGGCCTGCACTGCACCTGCGCCAAAAATTAATACCGGGATATACAGTGGCAATACCAGCAGTGACAACAACACGCCACCACGGGCCAAACCGACGGTTAACGCCGCGCCGATGGCGCCAATCAGACTTAAACTGGCCGTCCCCAATGCAAGCGACACCGCCAGCACCGCGTAACTACCCGCTGGCAGTGCCAGCATAATGCCCAACACTGGCGCCATCAGCGCCAATGGCAACCCGGTCAGCAACCAATGCACCGCCACTTTTGCCAAACTCAGCGCAGCCAACGGCTGCGGTGCCAATAGCAGCTGCTCTAGGCTGCCGTCGTCATAATCACTGCGGAACAGACTATCTAAAGAGAGTAGCGCGGCTAATAGCGCTGCCACCCATAGCAAACCTGGCGCGATGGTCGCTAACAGTTCAGGGTCTGGTGAAATAGCGATTGGAAATAGCGTGATCACCAGCGCAAAAAATACCAGTGGATTTAACACCTCGCCACGGCGTCTAAGCAGTAGCGTCAAGTCACGTATTAGCGTGGCTTTTACCGCAATCATCAACCCACCATTGTGCTCTAGCAGTGGCCTAACCGGCGCCGCCATAGCGCTATCTGATCGACTTGCAGTCTCCAGTGATGAACGGTGCCCGCTTGTCTCGTGCAGCCCTGTCTTATGCAACCGTATCTCCTTCTAAGCCAGCGCTATGCGCCTCAGCAGTGGGGAGGCGGTTAACTCGTGGTGAGTGGTAACTATTACGCAGCCACCTGCCTGAGCATGGGCGATCAGTTGCTGTTCAAGGGCCGCCACCCCGTCTCGGTCAATCGCGGTGAACGGCTCGTCCAGTACCCACAGCGCACGCGGCGTTAAGGTTAAGCGTGCGAGTGCTACCCGCCGCTGCTGCCCGGCTGAAAGCTGCCCTGCGGGCACGTCCTCAAAGCCCGCTAAACCCACATTTTCTAGCGCTTCAAGACGCTGTTCTTCGTTATCACTGCGCTTGTTACTGGTGCCACCAAAGTGACTTGCCCCACTAAGCGCCTGATACCAAGCTAAATTCTCTAGAGGAGTTAGGCCTGATTTAATCCCTGGGGCGTGTCCTAGATAGAGTAAATTGGCGAGAAAATGTTCACGCGCATCCTTCATCGCCGCGCCATTCCAGAAGAGTTCGCCTTGGTAGTCGCCGAGCTGCCCGGAGAGGATTTTAAGCAGCGTTGTTTTGCCACTGCCGTTTGGCCCTTCAATACGGACGATCTCACCGCTGCAAATATTGAGATCGAGCCCCTGAAATAACCAGCGATCATCACGTTCACAGGCCAGTTGTCGGGCTTCAAGACACAGGCTCAAGAGACTCTCCAGGCACATTGATTTCGCGTAGAACTCTACACGGAAAGCCTCTTTCTCGCCACTCACACGATGCGGCGCTGAGTCGCAGCGTGATCTCAGTCAAATTGTTTTAAGACTAAATAGCGGTAGCACTGTATGCAAAAACAGGTTTATACTAAAAACCACTGTATGAAAAAACATGCAATGGAGATTATCCTGATGACCATATCGATGGCAGCACCTACCGCTAAGCTTAATCACTTGCACTCAGTACCACGTACTTATGCGCCGACACCCAGCATGACTCGACGCAATACGTATGCACTTAAAGTTCGTGGTAACCGCATGTGTGATTGCAACTTATTCGATGGCGATGTCATTATTATTCGACGCTATCAACACGACACCCAGACAGAAACCGCTGTGGCTGAAATAAACCAGCAGCAAATTGTCTTGAAACAGCTCTCAATCAGCCGCTTTGGCGTGGAGCTATGGCCTGAAGATACTCTGCGGCCTGCGCTGTTTTTACACAACCAGGATATTCAGGTACTCGGCATGACAATGGGTGTTGAACCTTACGCTACCAAGCATTCCGTTACGGAGCATTAATGCGCTACCGGGTTCCAGACTTACCCCCTTTAACATGGCACATGGCTGACATCGAAGTAGAGAAGAGCCAATTTTTGACCTGGGTTTGTCATGCCCCCGAAATAGATGCTTTTAATACGCTCCTGGATGCTGCAAAAGCTGCGCATCCCAGTGCCAGTCACCACTGTACTGCTTATATTGCGGGGCCTCCTGGCGAACAAAATCTGATCGGCTTTTCTGATGATGGTGAACCTGGCGGTACAGCGGGTCGCCCGATGTATCAGGTTTTACAAGGGAGCCAGCTAGGCCAAATTGGTTGCGTCGTCACCCGTTACTTTGGCGGCACTAAGCTTGGCACTGGTGGCTTAGCCCGCGCTTACGCCCAAGCCGTCAGCGTTGCACTGGAAACACTGCCTACTCGCGAAGTGATTGAGCGTGATGCTTATACGCTACGTCTTACCTTCGCTAATGAAGCGATTGCCCGCACCTGGTGCGATGAACTCGACATCCCGATTGAGCAAGCCAATTACGATGGCGAAGGCGTCCGCCTGACTATTGGTTGGCCTCGGGACAACCCACTTGACCTTTCGCCGTTAGAAAACCGCTTGAAGAGCGCTATTGAGGTTCTCTCTGCACCAAAGCCATGAAGCATCAGGACGAAAGTGCCCCACATGTCATTGCGAGGAGCTTGCGACGCGGCAATCTCGTCCTGCGGTGGCACACAAAGCCGAGATCGCCGCGCTTCGCTCGCGATGACAGAGAACTAGTTAACCAAGGTACTTAATCATTACCCCTGCCGCGACCGCTGAACCAATTACCCCCGCCACGTTGGGCCCCATGGCATGCATCAGCAGAAAGTTATGCGGGTTAGCTTCCAAACCTACTTTATTGGCTACCCTCGCGGCCATTGGCACGGCAGAGACACCCGCCGCACCAATTAAGGGATTAATCGGCATGCGGCTGACCATATTCATTAGCTTCGCCATAATCACACCCGATGCCGTACCAATGGCAAAAGCCACAATGCCCAATGCCATAATGCCGAGTGTCTCTAAAGCCAAGAAGCTTTCGGCCATTAGCTTAGAGCCCACAGCAAGCCCCAGCACAATGGTCACAATGTTGATCAGCGCGTTTTGCGCAGTATCACTGAGTCGCTCTACCACACCACACTCGCGCATCAGGTTACCAAAGCAGAACATACCCAACAGCGGTGCAGCATCAGGTAGAAACAGCGCCACTAATATCAACAGCAGCAGCGGGAAGACCACTTTTTCAAGCTTGGACACGGGACGTAGCTGCGTCATCTTGATCTGACGCTCTTTTTGAGTGGTCAACAGACGCATGATGGGTGGTTGAATCAGCGGTACTAACGCCATATAGGCATAGGCCGCCACTGCGATAGCACCTAAAAGCTCCGGTGCCAACATGCTGGAAACGTAGATTGAGGTCGGCCCATCGGCCCCACCGATAATACCAATCGCCGCAGACTGATTAAGCGTGAAGTCCATCCAGCCCATTGCCGACATGGCGACGGCTCCAAAAAGCGTCGCGAAAATACCAAACTGAGCGGCAGCCCCCAAAAAAAGCGTGCGTGGATTGGCCAACAGCGGGCCAAAATCCGTCATGGCCCCCACGCCCATAAAGATAATTAGCGGCGCTATGCCCGTAGTGATCGCCACGTTATAAAACACATACAACAGGCCATCGCTGTAGCCCGCATACGAGGCAATATCATGGGCAGCGCGCAGTTGGTCAGGCGAAATGCCGCTATCTACCAATTGCTTGAGCGTTTCACGCCAAACACCCACTGATGCCAGTGGGTCTAGCGTGACACCCAATGCCGACGCAATCTGTTCAAGCACCACCGGCCTTGCCACTTCAATCGCCTGATCCAGCGCTGAAATGGCAAGACCGGCCTCGGGGATATTGGCCAAAATACCGCCAAAGCCAATAGGTACCAGCAGCAGCGGCTCAAACTTTTTATAAATAGCCAGATAGAGCAGCAGGATACCGACCGCCACCATGACCACCTGGCCAAGCTCAAGATTATATAGCCCAGAGCCTTCCCATAACGTCACTAATTTATCCATTACCGGATGCCCTTAGAGCTCGACCAGCGGATCGCCTACGGCTACGCTGTCGCCCTCGCTAACGTTAACCTTTGAAACCGTACCGGCACTGCTGGCACGCACTTCGGTCTCCATTTTCATCGCTTCAAGGATGATGACGACATCACCTTCAGCAACCTTGTCGCCCGGGCGTACATTGACCTTAAAAATATTGCCGGCCAATGGTGCGTCGATGCTTTCACCACTTCCACCCGCGTTAGGTGACGGCGCCTCATCTTTCGTTGCGCTAGCAGGGGCTGCGGCTTGCTCCTGAATCTCGCCGATTTCCCCACCCTCACTGACCTCGACCACATAGGCCTTGCCGTTGAGTTTGACGGTATAGGTTTCCGGCCCACTGGCAACTACGGCAGGCTTGCTTTCCACCTTGTCAGGCGCTTTCTCAGCGCTTGCTTGCGCCACTTGTGGCACAGGTTCGAACGCATCCGGGTTATCGCGGTTTTTCAGGAATTTCAAACCAATTTGGGGAAATAACGCATAGGTTAAGACATCATCTACTTCGCGCGCGCCCTCTGCCAGACGGATGCCCTCGGCGCTGGCTTTTTCTTTAAGTTCTTGCTCTAGGCGCTGCATTTCAGGCGTCAGGTTATCCGCAGGGCGGCAGGTAATTGGCTCACCACCCTCAAGCACCCGCTTTTGCAACTCAGCGTTAAAGGGCGCAGGGGCAGCGCCATATTCACCTTTCAGGAGCGCCTGCACTTCTTTGGAAATCGACTTATAACGCTCACCCATCATTACGTTCATGACGGCTTGAGTGCCAACGATTTGCGAGGTAGGTGTCACTAACGGAATAAAGCCGAGGTCTTCGCGCACGCGAGGGATCTCGCTCAGCACATCGTCCAGCTTATCGCCCGCGCCCTGCTCTTTCAGTTGACCTTCCATATTGGTCAACATGCCGCCCGGCACCTGAGCAATCAAAATACGCGAATCGATACCGCGCAGCGAGCCTTCAAAGGCAGCGTACTTTTTACGCACTTCACGGAAGTAGCCGGCAATATCTTCTAGTAGCTCCAGATCCAGGCCTGTGTCACGGCCGGTATCTTTAAGCATCGCTACAACAGATTCGGTAGGGCTATGTCCATAGGTCATCGACATGGAGGAGATAGAGGTATCGACGTTATCAATCCCTGCTTCTACCGCCTTCAAAATGGTCGACGTAGAAAGACCTGTTGTTGCATGGCAGTGCAAATGAACTGGAATCGACAGCTCTTTTTTAAGCCGCGTGACCAAATCAAATGCCGTATAAGGGGTAAGCAGCCCCGCCATATCCTTGATAGCCAGCGAATCTGCCCCCAAACCCGCAATGGTTTTGGCGAGGTCGACCCAGCTATCCAGGGTATGGACCGGACTAACGGTGTAAGAAATAGTGCCTTGGGCATGGCCTGCGACATTGCGAACCGCTTGAATAGCGCGCTCTAAATTGCGCGGATCATTCATCGCGTCGAATACACGAAACACGTCTACGCCGTTGGTTTTAGCGCGCTCGACAAACTTATCTACTACGTCATCCGCATAGTGGCGGTAACCCAATAAGTTTTGCCCACGCAGCAGCATTGCCTGGGGTGTATTGGGCATCGCCTCTTTCAGCGCACGAATGCGCTCCCATGGGTCTTCTCCCAAGTAACGGATACAAGCGTCATAGGTAGCGCCGCCCCAGGTTTCCAGCGACCAGTAGCCAACGCGATCAAGTTTCTCAGCGATCGGCAACATATCGTCGAGGCGCATACGTGTCGCAAACAGCGATTGGTGGGCATCGCGCAGCACGACATCGGTGATGCCTAGGGGTCGTTTTATATCGTTCATTATCTTGGCTCACAGTAGAGAATTGTAAGTTTGTAGTAAAAATAACAAAAAAAGGAAGAATTAATGACGCCGCGCCTTGCGATAACGATGCACTGCAGCACTAATGACCGCTATCACCTCGTCATTTTTAGCAGAAGGTGTGGCAGACGTAGCCGCTGGTTTTGTTTGGCCTGATGCCACAGGGGCTGGTTGGAAGCGCCCTATCAGCTTGGACATTAGCGTCACGCTAATGACTAAAACGGTAAGAAATACAAAAACAAACCCCATTCCAAGCGCCATTAGCGCCAGCCCGTCCTGTAACAGTTCTGAATCCTGCATACGGCGCTCCTAAATATCTACCGGTCTCTATCCGTGCTTGTGCACAACTTAAATGTGCATCATTACGCTTACGCTGTGAAAGGCGCTTGGCGCAGTGAGGGGAATACACTAACCTGCCACACCCAGAATAGAATGCAATGGCGCGATAGTGGAAGTCATGGTTGTTAATTTACTACAAAGCGGCAAAATCGGACTAGCCCCCATGGAGGGGGTTATCGACGCACTCACTCGGGATCTATTAACCCGGGAGTCAGGATTTGATTGGACGGTCACTGAATTTGTCCGCGTGGTCGATGCGCGTCTGCCACCCAGAGTGTTTTATAAACACTGCCCAGAGCTTACACAAGCATCTGTCGCCACACCTAGTGGCATTCCAGTTCATTTACAGCTGCTTGGCTCTTCTCCAACAGCACTGGCAGCCAACGCGCGTCAGGCGCTCGCCCTGGGTGCGGTGAGCATTGACCTTAATTTCGGCTGTCCGGCTAAGCTGGTTAACCGTCATGATGGCGGCGCCTCGCTATTGCGCCAGCCCGACCGCGTCTATCAAGCGGTAAAAGCCGTTTCTGATGCGCTGGAGGGAGAGATCCCGGTGACGGCTAAGATTCGCCTGGGTTTCTCCAATCGTCGCTTAGCCGTCGCCTGCGCCCAGGCAACCGAGGCAGGGGGAGCGGCTCAGCTGGTAGTGCATGCGCGTACTCGCGATGAGGGCTATCGCCCACCGGCACACTGGGAGTGGATCGGTAAGATTCGTCGTCACGTGAGCATTCCGGTTGTAGCTAACGGTGACATCTGGACACTGGAAGATTACTGGAAGGCTCGCACGCTATCAGGGTGTCAGCATGTCATGCTTGGTCGTAGCGCACTGGCAGACCCTTGGCTTGCCCCGCGCATTCGCCACTGGCAGCAAACCGGTGAACGGCTACCTGAAAGCAGCTGGGCAATGCGCGCCAGCGTGCTAATGGAATACGCAAACCTGCAGCGCCAACAGTTGCCTGATCGTGTCGTCGTATCGTTGGTGAAACAGTGGCTTGCTCAGATGCGCCAGGGTAGTGGCGAAGCTAATGAGAACTTTCAGCGGGTAAAACGCATTACTGAACTAGACCACCTACTTAAGAACCTCGTGGTCGACTAGTCAGGCTGCTAAAACACAAGCACCAAGATTCGTTAAATCGACCTACCAAATCACCCATAGCCAAAAAAAAGCGCCCTACCGCAAAGCGGGGGCGCTACACACGATCGCAAGACCGGGGCGCGAGCCACTACCGGTCAGGCTACAAACAGGTTTAAAGAGTTGAAACAGAAAACCCGCTCTCGTAAGAGAACGGGTTTAGAATCTGGCGCGCCCGGGAGGATTCGAACCTCCGACCCCCTGATTCGTAGTCAGGTACTCTATCCAGCTGAGCTACGGGCGCATAACTATCAACAGTGCTTCTAAGTAAGCATTTCAAGCTGATTGCAAACTTCTTTCAAACTACTTACTTTCAAAAACAGGTAAGAAGGTGGCGCGCCCGGGAGGATTCGAACCTCCGACCCCCTGATTCGTAGTCAGGTACTCTATCCAGCTGAGCTACGGGCGCTTACCTTCTAACGTGCAGTTGGCGGAGAAGGAGGGATTCGAACCCTCGATAGGGCTATAAACCCTATACTCCCTTAGCAGGGGAGCGCCTTCAGCCACTCGGCCACCTCTCCTTAACGGCACGGCGCGAATATTACCGATTTAGGATTCTTATGTCCAGTCTTTAACCGATTTTTTTCGCGCCAGCCTTACCTTACGTCTTAAACATCAACTTATGATGAAAGCACGTAAGCCCTACTCTGCTTCACTTTCACTATTTCTTTCGCGCTGAATACGCTGGTAAATCTCTTCACGGTGTACCGCAACATCTTTTGGTGCGTTAACACCGATACGTACTTGATTGCCCTTCACACCTAGAACGGTAACGGTTATTTCATCTCCGATCATTAGGGTTTCGCCAACACGGCGAGTTAGGATGAGCATGGCTGATCTCCTTTTCAGACGTTTTTATACAACGGGATATGTCAACCGGCGATAACATCATGCGATTATGCTGCACGATATTGTCTATCACCAAAGCTCCGGCTCCATGACACCTTAACCTCCCGTTGAAAGAAAGCTCACCACCACACGGCAGCAAGTACCCCTTCAGCGTAGAAGGTTTAGGACATAAATGTTATTCAGATTCGATATCTGTCTTATCTAAACCAAAAGCTTTGTGTAATGCGTTGACAGCAAGTTCCATATGCTTCTCATCAATCACTACTGAAATTTTAATTTCAGAGGTAGATACCATACGGATATTGACGTTCTCATCAGCCAAGACGCGAAACATTTTCGATGCCACGCCAGCATGGGAGCGCATGCCCACGCCCACTAATGAAACTTTGGCGATATTATCATCACCGCGCAATTCACCGCCACCCAAGTCCGGGATCACCGTCTCTTCAAGCAGCTTTTTGGTAGCTTTATAGTCACCCTTAGCTACCGTAAAGGTGAAGTCGGTATAGTCTCCGGCCGGTGCAACGTTCTGCACGATCATATCAACTTCGATATTGGCATCGGCGATCGGACCAAGAATACGTGAAGCAACACCCGGCACATCCGGTGTATTGAGCAGCGTCAGCTTGGCTTCATTCTTGGTAAAGGCGATACCGGAGATCAGTGGTTCTTCCATAGCGTCCTCGTCTTTGTCTGCTTCTGCAACAATTAGGGTACCGGGACCGTCTTGAAAACTAGACAGCACCCGCAGTGGAACATTGTATTTACCGGCAAACTCGACCGCGCGGATCTGTAACACTTTAGAGCCCAGGCTTGCCAGCTCCAGCATCTCTTCAACGGTAATGCTCTCTAAGCGCTGGGCTTTCGAGCATACGCGCGGGTCAGTGGTATAAACACCATCAACATCGGTGTAAATCTGACACTCATCAGCGCCTAGCGCAGCCGCCAAGGCCACCCCAGTGGTATCAGAACCACCGCGCCCTAGCGTCGTGATATTGCCGTCTTGATCGACACCCTGGAAACCTGCTACAACCACTACCTGCCCTGCGTCCAGATCGGCCTTCAAGTCTTCAGTTTCAATGCGCTGGATACGTGCTTTGGTATAAGCACTGTCGGTATGAATACCCACCTGAGCACCGGTGTGCGAAGTGGCTGGCACGCCAATTTGCTGAAGCGCCATGGCGAGCAGTGAAATGGTTACCTGCTCGCCAGTCGATAGCAGCATATCCATTTCACGCGGCGCGGGGTCCTCGTTAAGTGCCTGAGCCATATCGGTAAGACGGTTGGTCTCACCGCTCATTGCGGAAACCACGACAACAACCTGGTGGCCTTGATCGCGGAAGCCCTTAACCTTTTCCGCCACGGCCTTGATACGCTCGACAGAGCCCACCGAAGTGCCGCCGAACTTCTGTACGTATAGTGCCATATGCCGTTTTTCCTATGCGTTCGGGAATGGAGGGTGAAATTTTATTAATTTGTTAATAAATAAGGCCGATGACAATCATGCCACCGGCCTTGGGGTTTAGCTAAGCGCGTTTTCCAACCATGCCGGGACGCTCTTCAACGCATCCGGTAGGGCGTCGGGTTGACTACCCCCAGCTTGGGCCATATCCGCACGACCGCCGCCCTTTCCACCCACCTGGGAAGCAACATGATTGACTAGTTCACCGGCTTTCACTCGACCAGTGAGATCCTGGGTTACCCCAGCGATCAGACTCACTTTGCCCGCTGTTTGATCCGCAACGCCGAGGATAATGACTCCGGAGCTTAGCTTGTTCTTAAGCTGATCAAGGACGCCGCGTAGATCTTTGCCCGACACGCCATCTAGCTGAGTGGCCAATAGCTTAACGCCGTTGATTTCCTGCACCTGACTCAGCATGTCGCTACCCGCAGCGCTAGCCAGCTTGGCCTTAAGCTGCTCAAGCTCTTTTTCTAAGCTACGGTTACGCTCAACCAGTGATTCTACCCGTGCTTCGACTTGCTCTGGCTTGGTCTTTAGGCGTTCACCCAAGCGCGCTAGACGGGCTTCTTGCTCGCGGAAGTAAGCTAGCGCATTTTCACCGGTAATCGCTTCGATACGGCGAACCCCGGAGGCGATGCCCACCTCACTCATCACATGGCAGCAGCCGATATCGCCACTGCGCGACACGTGGGTACCACCGCACAGCTCGATAGAGAAGTCGTCGGCACCAATGGTCAGTACGCGAACGTTCTCGGCATATTTGGCCTCAAACAGTGCCGCAGCTCCTTTGGCTTTGGCTTGCTCCAAGCTCATTTGCTCGGTTTTGGTCGGCGCATTAGCCAGGATCTGCTCATTGACCAGCCGCTCGACTTCCGCCAATTGCTCGGAGGTCATCGGCTCAAAGTGGCTAAAGTCGAAGCGTAGTCGCTCCGCATTAACCAGCGAGCCCTTCTGCTGCACGTGATCACCCAGCACCATGCGCAGCGCTTTATGCAGCAGATGAGTCGCCGAGTGGTTTCGGATCGTCGCCGTGCGCAGGCTGGCATCTACTTCGCCACGCACACTGCTTCCTACACTCAACGAGCCCTCCACCATGATGCCCTGATGAAGGTGATGACCACTCTGTTTCTGGGTATCGGTGACCTGGAAACGACCGCCCTCTACGTAGAGGTAGCCGGTGTCGCCGACCTGACCGCCCGACTCACCGTAAAAAGGCGTGCGATCTAGCACCACAGTACCCTTCTGCCCTGCTTGCAATGCGCTTAGCGCGTTGCCTTCACTGTCGACCAACGCCATTACTTCGGCCTGATCGTCTAACCGATCATAGCCAGTGAACGCCGTCTGGCCATCCAGCTCAATAGAAGCACTGTAGTCGGCGCCAAACTGGCTGGCCGCCCTGGCGCGCTCGCGCTGGGCCTCTAACGCTTGCTGAAAGCCGGCTTCGTCTAGGGTAACGCCGCGCTCACGACAGACGTCGGCGGTGAGATCGAAGGGGAAGCCGTAGGTATCGTAAAGTTTAAACACCGTCTCACCCGGCAGAACCTTGCCATCGAGTTCGGCCAGGGCCGCATTCAAAAGCCCCATACCGTGGTCCAGGGTGCGCGCGAACTGCTCCTCTTCTTTCAGCAGAACACGGGCGATTTGCTCACTGGCTTCGCGCAGCTCTGGGTAAGCGTCGCCCATCTCGGCGTCTAGCGCGTCAACTAACTTATGGAAAAACGGCTCGACCGCACCCAGCTTGTGACCGTGACGAATCGCGCGGCGGATAATCCGGCGCAGTACATAGCCACGCCCCTCATTGGAAGGCAGCACACCATCGGCAATAAGGAAGGCGCAGGAGCGAATATGATCAGCAATGACGCGCAACGAAGGCGTAGCAGTATCCGCGTGCCCCGTGGCTTTAGCAGCCGCCTGCAGCAAGTTCTGAAACAGATCAATCTCGTAGTTGGAGTGCACGCCCTGCATAACCGCGGCAACACGCTCCAAGCCCATACCGGTATCGATAGAGGGTTTAGGTAGCGGGTTTAACGTGCCTTGGGCATCGCGGTCAAACTGCATGAATACCAAGTTCCAGATTTCGATGTAGCGGTCACCATCCTCTTCCGGGCTACCAGGAGGGCCACCCCATACCTCTGGACCGTGATCAAAGAAGATTTCCGAGCTTGGGCCGCAAGGGCCTGTATCGCCCATCTGCCAGAAGTTATCTTCGTCCAGCTTGGAGAACCGCTCAGGGTCAATGCCAATCTCATCTTTCCAGATGCGCTCGGCTTCGTCATCGCTGATATGCACGGTGACCCACAACTTCTCTTTAGGCAGGCCCAGGGTTTCGGTTAAAAATACCCAGGCAAAACGAATGGCATCGCGCTTGAAGTAGTCACCAAAGCTGAAGTTACCCAGCATTTCAAAGAACGTGTGATGACGTGCGGTATAGCCGACGTTGTCTAAATCGTTATGCTTGCCGCCTGCACGTACGCAACGCTGGGCAGAAGTGGCGCGTACATAAGGGCGCGGGTCACGGCCAAGGAACACATCTTTAAACGGCACCATGCCGGCACTTGTGAACAGTAGCGTCGGGTCATTGCCCGGCACTAAAGAGCTGGTAGGTACAATCGTATGCCCCTGCTCTGCAAAGAAGGTGAGAAAGGCCTGTCTTATCTCTGCGCTTTTCATAGGGTATCCGTAACAAGAAAGCGTGATGTCCCAGGGCGCTGTCGCCGCTACCCTAAGGGGTCGCAAAGGCGCCATTATAGCGCAGTTGTCAAACGACTAAAGCCGCACTTAGTGGCAAAGAGGCAATCAGTCGTCAAACAAGTGTATTAGAGGGCGTTTAGAAAGGTAAGCAATGGGGGCATTAAAGGCAGGAAAGCGCGTAACGAATTTGCTCAAAATCGAAGCCACGACTGGCAAGAAAGCGCTCGCGTCTTGCGCGCTCTTTGGGGCTCTCGCCGGGGGAAGTAAAGCGTCGCGCCAGGGTTTCCCGGGCGAGTTCAAACCAATCAACCTGCTCACTCTCTTCTACCGCTGCAAGGGCGGCGTTAAGCGTCTCTTGATCAACACCGCGCTGACGTAACTCACCTTTGATCCGGATAACCCCTTGGCCACGAATAATGCGCGAGCGCACAAAACTTGCTGCAAAGCGAGCGTCGGACTGCAAGTCTTGCTCTATCAGGGTATCCAGACATTCATCAATGGTGGCATCGTCGAAAGTTTTTTTCTTCAGTCGCTGCACAAGCTCGGCGCGAGAGTATTCGCGCCGAGCAAGCAAACCAATCGCGATGTCACGAGGAGAAGCATCGCGTGGTGAGTTAAAGGCCATCAGATGGCCTTTGCTAGAGCTGTCTTACAACAGATCGTCATCACCAGCATCCAATTCAGCAGGCGCTTCGACAGCGGCATCTTCTTTCTTGGTATCTGGCTTGGCCAACAGCTGTTCACGAATCTGCGTTTCGATCTCAACCATGATTTCTGGATGCTCTTCCAGATACAGCGCTGAGTTAGCCTTACCCTGACCAATCTTCTTGCCTTTATAGCTGTACCAGGCACCCGCTTTATCGACCAAGTTGCACTGTACGCCTAGATCAATCACTTCACCGGCGTGGTAGATACCTTTACCGTAAAGAATCTGGAACTCTGCTTGACGGAACGGCGGCGCCACCTTGTTTTTGACCACTTTAACGCGGGTTTCGTTACCGGTGACTTCATCACCGACTTTTACCGAACCGGTGCGACGAATATCCAAACGCACACTGGAATAAAACTTCAGCGCATTACCGCCCGTGGTCGTTTCTGGACTACCAAACATAACGCCGATCTTCATACGGATCTGGTTAATGAAGATGACTAAGCAGTTAGCATTTTTGATGTTACCGGTGATCTTACGCAGTGCCTGGGACATCAAACGTGCCTGCAGACCAACGTGGGAGTCGCCCATTTCGCCTTCAATTTCAGCACGTGGCGTCAAAGCAGCTACTGAGTCGATAACAATCACGTCAACACCGCCAGAGCGCACCAGCATGTCGGTGATTTCCAGTGCCTGCTCGCCGTTATCCGGCTGAGAAACCAGCAGGTCATCAAGATTAACGCCGAGTTTTTCAGCGTAGCTTGGGTCAAGCGCGTGCTCGGCATCAACGAACGCACACACTTTGCCCTGCTTCTGTGCCTCAGCAATCACTGAAAGGGTCAGGGTCGTTTTACCCGACGACTCGGGTCCAAAGATTTCGCAGACACGGCCAAACGGCAAACCGCCAATGCCGAGCGCGATATCCAGGCCCAATGAACCGGTGGAAACCGATGGCATGACCACACGCGGTGCGTCGCCTAGACGCATAACGGTGCCTTTGCCGAACTGACGGTCGATTTGGCTGAGTGCAGCGTTTAGCGCTTTAGAACGGTTGTCATCCTGAGCCATTCAGAGATTCCTCATAACGAACTGTATAATTAGCCAGTAGTATGCCAAAGATTGTCCCGTAAACAAATCCTCGATCACGCTTTATCGCAATTATTTCTTCTTGCTTGCTTTCGCACGCGCATCCAAACGCGCCACCAGACCGGCCAGCGCCTGACGCACGGCCTGCTCACGTACTGCCTGACGGTCGCCGGGAAAATGGAAGCACTCGGCCTGCTGGCTGCCTGTATCACCCCAGGCCAGCCATACCGTCCCCACCGGCTTATCCGCACTGCCGCCATCGGGCCCAGCAACACCGCTAACGGCAACGCCCAAGCCTGCACCACTATCACGACAGGCGCCTAACACCATGGCTTTCACCACTTCTTCGCTGACCGCCCCGTGCGCTTCCAGTATAGCCGCTGGTACGCCTAACAGGCGGGTTTTCGCCGCATTTGAATAGGTCACATAGCCGGTCGTGAAGTAAGCTGAGCTGCCAGCCGTCGAGGTGATGGTGCTGGCAATGCCACCGCCAGTACATGATTCAGCGGCAGTGACTTCCACGTTCAACTGCTGACAAAGACGCCCCAGGCGCTGAGCCAGCAAGGTTAAATCCAAATTTTTTAGACTAGATACACTGGGCACTATCGTCGCTCCTTCAAGTGAGTCGTCAGTTCAGCGTAGAATACTGCGTTTAGCTTTCAAAGAACTTGCACATGCCGTAAGTCGAGACGGCTTACGCTACGCTCAATCAGGATGCCCATGTCACAGGCCTTCCCCCCCAACACGCCAATGATCACCCAATATTTAAAGATCAAACGCGAACACCCCGAGGTACTACTGTTCTACCGAATGGGGGACTTTTACGAACTATTTTTTGACGACGCCAAGCGCGCCGCCGCTCTATTGGACATCACTCTCACGCAGCGCGGCCAGTCAGGTGGCAAACCGATCCCCATGGCGGGCGTGCCGTACCACAGCGCTGAAGGCTATCTAGCTCGCCTGGTCGCCGGCGGCGAGTCGGTGGCCATCTGTGAGCAGATTGGCGACCCAGCCACCAGCAAAGGCCCCGTTGACCGCCAGGTGGTGCGTATTGTTACCCCCGGCACGCTCCACGATGAAGCACTGCTGGATGCGCGCCGTGACAACGTACTGGTGTCCGTTTCCCCCGGCAGAGATAGCTGGGGCCTTGCCTGGCTGGAGCTTTCCAGCGGCCGCTTCAATGTACTGGAAGTGGAAAGCGAAGCGGAGATGCTAGCGGAGCTTACTCGCCTCTCCCCCGCCGAGCTGCTGGTACCTGAAAGCCTGTCGCTACCCGATGCCTGGTCGCAAAAACGCAGCCTGCGCCGCCAGGGCGAGTGGCTATTTGACCTGGAGAGCGCTACCCGTAGTCTCTGCGATCAGTTTGAAGTGCAGGATTTACGTGGCTTCGGCTGCGCGCATTTAACCACCGCACTGATTGCGGCCGGAGTGCTGATTGATTACGCCCGGGATACCCAGCGCTCGCGTCTGCCCCACGTGACCGCGATCAGCGTTGAGAACCGCGACGACGCCGTGGTCATCGACGCCGCCAGCCGACGTAATCTAGAAATCGATATTAATCTGGGTGGCAATAGCGACAACACTCTGGCCAGTGTGCTGGATACCTGCACCACTGCCATGGGTTCACGACTGCTTAAGCGCTGGCTCAATCGACCATTGCGCCAGCGCGAGATCGTACAGGCTCGTCATGCGGGGGTGGCGCTACTAAGCCTGGAGGCGGCTTATATGCCACTGCGCGAGACGTTGAGCGACGTAGGTGATGTGGAGCGCATATTGGCACGCGTAGCGTTGTATAGCGCTCGCCCGCGCGATTTGGCTCGCCTGCGCGATGCACTGGTAACGCTCCCTCAACTGGAGCAGCAGCTCAGTGAGGTAGAGAGCGGCAGTGCCTTAGACAACCTGCGCCCGCATATTCGCCCCTATCCAGAAATGGCCGATATGCTCAGCCGAGCGCTGGTCGAGAACCCGCCAGTGGTCATCCGTGATGGCGGCGTGATTGCCGATGGCTTCGATGCTGAGCTCGATGAGCACCGCGGCATGGCCGAAAATGCGGGCGACTATCTGATTCAACTAGAGCTTCGTGAGCGCGAACGTACTGGGCTTGCCAATCTAAAAGTCGGTTATAACCGGGTGCACGGCTACTTTATTGAGCTGCCGCGCTCCCAAGCCCAACAGGCGCCCGCTGACTATATTCGCCGCCAAACGCTGAAAAACGCCGAGCGCTTTATTATTCCCGAACTTAAGGAGTTTGAAGATAAGGCGCTTTCGGCCAAGTCACGAGCACTAACACGGGAAAAGTGGCTTTACGACCGCCTGCTTAGCGATCTCAACGAAAGTCTTCACGCGCTGCAAAGCACTTCTCAAGCGTTAGCGGAACTTGATGTGCTGTGCGCTTTTGCCGAACGGGCAGAGGCCTTAAACTGGGTTCGGCCAACATTGAGCGGGGCCACAGGTATACACATTGAAGCCGGACGCCACCCGGTGGTCGAGCAGGTTAGTGAAGCGCCCTTCGTACCCAACGACGTAACGCTCAATCCTGATCGGCATATGCTGATTATTACCGGCCCCAATATGGGCGGTAAATCGACCTATATGCGTCAGACGGCACTGATTGCTCTGCTTGCCCACTGCGGCAGCTTTGTTCCCGCCGATGCCGCGGAGATCGGCCCACTGGATCGGATATTTACCCGCATTGGCTCATCGGATGACTTGGCTGGTGGCCGCTCTACCTTTATGGTCGAAATGACCGAAACCGCCAATATCCTTCACAATGCCACCCAGCAAAGCTTGATCTTAATGGATGAGATTGGCCGTGGTACCAGCACCTTTGACGGTTTGTCCCTGGCCTGGGCAAGTGCGGAATACTTGGCGAAAGGACGTGCGCTAACCCTGTTTGCGACTCACTACTTTGAGATGACGGCGCTGCCTGAGCACGCTGAAGGCGTCGCCAATATCCACCTAACGGCTACCGAGCACGGCGATAGCATTGTATTTATGCATCGCATTGAAGCAGGCCCCGCCAGCCAGAGTTACGGTCTACAAGTAGCGCAGCTAGCGGGGGTTCCTGGTCATGTGATTAAACGCGCCCGCGAGAAGCTGATAAGCCTGGAGCAGCGCGATGTAGCAAACACGGCACAGATGCCGCGAAACGCTCCACAGCAAAATGATCTATTTGCTGCTGCGCCACACCCGGTGATTGAGGCGCTTGAAAACGTCGATATAGATGACTTAACGCCACGAGCAGCACTGGCGCTGTTGTATCAATGGCGAGAGCTGATCTAATGGTGCTAATGGCCATATGGCGCTTGCCGCCGGGTAAGCGCACCTCTAGAATGTCGCTCAAACTTTTAGCTTATAAAAAACGGCTGATTTATAACCATTCACGATTGATCATGGCCGAGAGATACTCGGCCCTGCAAGAGGGATAGCAAGATGACGTTTGTCGTTACCGAGAACTGCATCCAGTGCAAATACACCGACTGTGTGGAAGTCTGCCCGGTCGACTGCTTCTATGAGGGTCCGAACTTCCTGGTCATTCATCCAGACGAGTGTATCGACTGCGCGCTGTGTGAGCCCGAGTGCCCTGCTGAGGCGATCTTCTCTGAGGATGAACTGCCCGATGGGCAAGAGGCATTTATTGAGATTAATGCTGAAATGGCAGATGTCTGGCCTAATATTGCCGAAAGAAAAGACCCGATGCCCGACGCCGAAGAGTGGGATGGCAAGCCAGGCAAACTTGAGAAATTAGAGCGCTAAGCTCAATTTCCACTTTTTAAAACCAGCGCTTCTTTTTAAAACAAGCGCTGGTTTTTTATTGGTTTGCCATAACCCAGCTATCGCTATACCGCCAAATCGCAGGCAATCGGCATAGGGGCGGTCAGCATGGCTGACCGGTCCCCTGCCACACCACCCGGCATGCGGGTCCGCACCGGGCGGTTCGAGAAGTTAAGGTTATG
>NZ_JBNNIW010000036.1:0-38460 GCF_050269715.1 Halomonas sp. NPDC076908
TGGCATTGCCACGGCCGTTTGCTTATAAGCGATATTGCGATGCTGAACCTTGAGTATATGTGGGGGCTACTGCCGGTTTTACTGCGCTATTTGCCGCTCACGCTACAAATGGCGACCATCGCCATGTTTTTTGCGCTGATCCTGGCTTGCTTAATGGCGGTTATTCGTGTGACGCGGGTACCGATATTAAACGGTTTGGCAATGCTGTTTATCTCGTTTTTTCGTGGCACGCCGTTGTTGGTTCAGCTGTTTCTCTTTTACTACGGCTTACCGCAGCTGATTAGTGCGTTAATCTCGATGTCCGGTGTCACCGCCGCGGTGCTGGGGCTGACGCTGCACTTTTCTGCCTATATGGCCGAATCCATTCGCGCGGCGATTGTGGGGATTGACCGCAGCCAGACCGAAGCGGCGCTCTCCATTGGCATGACCCAGTCGCAGCTGATGCGGCGTATAATTTTGCCCCAGGCAACCCGGGTAGCAACCCCAACGCTGATGAACTACTTCATCGATATCATCAAGGCGACCTCCTTAGCTTTTACCCTGGGGGTTACCGAGCTCATGGGTGCTACGCAAAAAGAAGCCGCCGGCAGCTTTCTCTATTTAGAGGCGTTTTTACTGGTGGCACTCATCTATTGGGCGATCGTAGAAGTGCTTTCCTGGGGCCAGCGCCGGTTAGAAGTTTATCTAAATAGGGCTTATCAACGATGATTTCGCTGCAAGGCATTACCAAGCGCTTTGGCACCCAAACGGTGTTTGAAAATATCGATTTAAGTCTTTCTCAGGGCGAGATCATTGTGATCATCGGCCCTTCTGGTACGGGTAAATCGACACTGCTGCGCTGTATCAATTTTCTTGAGCGACCAGATGCCGGGCGCTTAACCGTAGGCGATTTGAGTGTCGATACTCAGCGGGCCAGTCGCGCAGATATTCTTTCACTGCGTCGGCGCACCGCCTTCGTATTTCAGAACTATGGTCTTTTTGCTAATAAAACCGCGCTGGAGAATATTAGTGAGGGCATGATTGCGGTGGATAAATTGCCGAAAGCTAAAGCCCATGCGCGAGCCCGAGAAATTCTTCAGCGCATCGGTTTGGCAGATAAAGCCGACGCTTACCCAGCCTCACTTTCTGGTGGTCAACAGCAGCGCGTAGGGATTGGCCGTGCCATGGCGGCCAATGCCGATGTGATTCTGTTCGATGAGCCGACCTCGTCGCTTGACCCGCAGTGGGTGGAAGAAGTGCTAAGCCTGATGAAGCAGTTGGCTGTAGAGCGCCAAACGATGATTGTCGTGACGCACGAAATGCAATTCGCCCGTGAAGTGGCTGACCGTGTGGTTTTTATGGACGAAGGCGGCATCGTCGAGCAAGCGCCGCCAGAGGAACTATTTACAGCGCCCAAAGATGAGCGCACGCGCCATTTCTTACGTAAAATTTTAGCACCTACGGGGCAGGCGGTACCATAACAGCCGAGCATTGAGTTTCAGTTAAAGCGCGTTTTGCTTGTGTCATGCTTCGTAATGGATGAGAGCAGGGATGTGCATGTTATGCTTGCTTCCAGCTCACCTGTTTCTTGAGGTTGCTATGCTCACTGAAATGCCCACTGCAAATCATCTCAAATTGCCCATTGGTATACAGGCTTTCGATAAGTTGCGTACAGGGGGGTATTATTATGTCGATAAGACACCCCAGCTTCACCGGCTGGTTGAAGAGGGTGGCTACTATTTTCTTTCCCGACCACGCCGATTTGGCAAAAGCCTGCTGTTAGATACCCTGCGTTGCCTGTTTGAAGGTCGCGAAGCGCTGTTTGAAGGGCTGTACATTCACGATAAATGGGATTGGCACGCTAAGCACCCGGTAATTCGCCTTGGCTTTGCCGATGGGCACTTAACCAGTCGAGCTGATTTGGATACGCATATTCGCTACCAGTTGGCAGAACACCGCGAGCGGTTGGGGATTGAGAGCGCGCGGCCGGAGCTGATTGCCAATGATTTTTCGGACTTAATTCGGCGTGCTCATCAAAAATTTGGTCAGCGTACGGTGGTGCTGATAGATGAATACGATAAGCCCATTCTCGATAATATTTTGGCCCCAGAGCGGGCGCGTGAACTGCGCGAAGGGCTGAAAAATCTCTACAGCGTGCTTAAAGATGCGGATCCTCATCTACGCTTTGTGCTGCTAACAGGGGTTTCAAAGTTCAGCAAGGTTAGTCTGTTTTCAGGGCTTAATAACCTTAACGACATTACGTTAGATACACCTTACGCGACTATTTGCGGTTATACCGATAATGATATTGATAGCGTGTTTGCCCCAGAATTGCCGGGGCTAGACCGTGCTCACATCAAGCACTGGTATAACGGGTATCGCTGGGGTGGGCAGGAGGTAACGGCTGTTTATAACCCTTTCGATGTGCTGTTGCTGTTTCAAAAACGTCAGTTTGGCGCCTACTGGTTTGAGAGCGCTACCCCCACGTTTTTGGTGGAGCTTTTAAAGCAACGTGGGGTGTTCAGCCCTCGGCTAGGTAAATTACAAGCAAAAGCACAGTTGTTAGGGCGCTTTGATGTCGATGATATCACCACAGAAGGGCTGCTTTTTCAAACTGGCTATCTCACTATTAAGCAACTCAGTGAGCCGATGGTGGGATATAAACTTTATACTTTAGGATTTCCCAATCAAGAGGTGGAAAGCAGCCTGAACGAGCTGCTACTACCTGTTTTGGGTTTTGGAGATAGCGAGTTACAAACGCATCAGTTGGCACTACTTGAGGTATTGCAAGCACACGATTTGGTGGGGTTGAAAAGGCACCTTAAAGCCTTGTACGCCGGGCTGCCCCATGACTGGTACCGAAACAACCCTATAGCTCAGTATGAAGGTCATTATGCCAGCGTATTCTACAGTCATTTCGCCGCCCTTGGGCTAAGCGTGACGGTGGAGGACGCTAGTCATTTTGGGAAGGTGGATATGACGGTAGACTTTGCCGGACACCTCTATTTATTTGAGTTTAAGGTGGTGGAACAGCTACCGGAGGGGAAGGCGCTAGAGCAGATTAAAACCAAAGGCTACGCCGATAAGTACCGTGCTTCTGGCAAGCCCATTCACCTAGTGGGCGTGGAATTCTCCCGCGAGCAACGCCAAATTATTGGGTTTGATGTGGAGACGCTCGTTTAATGCCCCCTATTAATAAAGTATTGCTAAAAAGCATTGAGCAGTTAGCCTATGAGGCGGGCGTGGCGATTATGCAGGTCTATCGCCGTGCGTTTACCGTTGAGTTAAAGGCCGACAACACTCCACTGACCGAGGCGGATAAAGCCGCTCATGTGATAATTGTAGGTGGTTTGAAGGCACTTACGCCTGACGTACCAGTGCTTTCTGAAGAAGATACGCAGCATTTTAGCGGCCCTAATCCTGAAGGCTTTTATTGGCTGGTAGACCCTCTGGATGGCACCAAAGAGTTCATCAAGCGTAACGATGAGTTTACCGTCAATATCGCTTTGATTGCCCAGAGTAAGCCAGTGTTAGGTGTTATTGTAGCACCTGCACTCAACCTTACTTATTTAGCCGCTGAAGGCTTGGGGGCGTTTAAAGCCAGTGCTGATGAGCAGTGGCAGAAGATCCAAGCATCATTGCCCCCAATAGAAGGGCAACCGTGGCGCGTGCTGGGCAGTCGCTCGCATGCTGACTCACGTATGTCCTCATGGCTAGAGGTGTTGGGTGAACATGAGTTTCAGGCAATGGGGAGCTCGCTTAAGTCTTGCCTTATCGCTGAGGGTAAAGCCGATGTGTACCCACGCTTTGGGCCCACTAGCCTATGGGATACGGGCGCTGCCCAAGTCATTGTGGAGCAAGCAGGCGGGCGCGTAGTAACGTTTGAAAATCAATCACTGAGCTACGCTACGCCTGACCATGTGCTCAACCCCGATTTTGTGGTGTGGGGAAGTGTAAGAAGTTGAATGTTGCGAATCGATGCTACTATTTTGCTTATTTAAGTTTTTAAGATGCCTGCCATGTCCACGATAACATTCGATACTCATCGCTTCGTCAAGCGGTTGGTGCAGGCGGGTATGACTGAAGCGCAAGCAGGGATTTTGGCGGAAGAGCAGGCAAAATTGCTTGAGGCGCGCTTGGCGACTAAAGCAGGTTTAGAACGGCTTGAGCTACGTTTAACGTTACGTTTAGGCGCTATGATGGCTGCCTCAATCGCAATTATTGCTACTTTAGTGAAGTTACTTTAGCGATAACGTTGTTGCAGCAGCGATAACATAGTTCCAGTATTGACAACCGCTGGCAAGCACGATTAGCGCGTGATAGACTATGCCATCCTCTCAGACAAGACCCGTGAGCGGGCAGCATAATTACACTGCCTGTATTGTGTGTTTGCAGGGCGAAAAACCTGCCAATTCAACTGGTTGTTATGAATAATCGGTTGTTGTAAAAGTGTCATGTTGCGGAAATGTCGTGCTGCATAAGCGCAGTCGACGAACACATATTTAATTTCGTTGCCTCTTATTGGCAACCTTTATTCTCCAAGGAGATACCCTGTGGCGAACAGCAAGCAAGCTCGCAAGCGCGCCCGCCAGGCCGAGAAGCGTCGCGTCCTGAAATCCAGCCAGCGCAGCATGGTCCGCACCTACATCAAGCGTGTAGTGAAAGCGATCAGCACTGGTGATCACGCTAAGGCAATGGAAGAGTTCAAGGCCATGCAGCCGGTCGTTGACCGTATTGCTGATAAAGACGTGCTGTCTAAGAAGAAAGCAGCTCGCCTGAAAAGCCGTTTGAACAAGCGTATTAAGGCACTGGCGGCGTAAGCCGACAGGCGCCATAAAAAACCGGCTGCGGCCGGTTTTTTTGTGTCTGGATGGTTGTTCTGGATGGTTGTTCTGGATGGTTTTTTTTCTGGATGCGTTTTTCTGGATAGCTTATGACAGCGATGAAAACTCCCAACACTTCTCCAGCCCGCCGGGGGCTTATGCGCTCTGGCCTGGTGGTAAGTGCCATGACCATGCTGTCGCGAGTGATGGGGTTGGTGCGTGATGTGGTGGTCGCTACCTTCTTAGGGGCGGGCAGCGGTGCTGATGCGTTTTTCGTGGCGTTTAAAATACCCAACTTCCTGCGCCGACTATTTGCGGAAGGGGCGTTTAACCAGGCCTTTGTGCCGGTGCTCTCTGAGTACTCTGCCCAGCGTACCCAGCAGGAGATTCGTGAGCTACTGAATGCCACCGCCGGTAGCTTAACTGCGGTACTAGCGCTGATTACCGCCGTGGCTATGCTGTGCGCGCCGTGGCTTATTTGGGTATTTGCCCCAGGTTTTGGGCGGGACCCTGAAAAGCTAGCGATGACCGCAGATATGCTGCGTCTGACGTTCCCCTATTTGTTGTTGATTTCGCTGACCGCGTTTTCAGGCAGTGTACTGAATACCTGGAACCGCTTTGCCGTACCTGCCATTACGCCGGTATTACTTAACCTTTCGCTGATTGGCGCGGCACTATTTTTAATGCCCTTGATGGAAGAGCCTGCCATGGCGCTGGCCTGGGGCGTATTGATCGCCGGGGCTGCACAGCTTGCCTTTCAAGTGCCGTTCTTATTGCGTTTAGGGCTACTGCCCAAGCCATGGCCAAATTTTGCCCATGAGGGTGTGCGGCGTATCCTTAAGCTAATGGGGCCCGCACTGTTTGGAGTGTCGGTATCGCAAATTAACCTGTTGCTGGATACGGTGTTGGCTTCTCTTTTGGTGGCAGGCAGCGTTTCGTGGCTCTACTACTCGGACCGTTTGGTAGAGCTGCCGTTGGGAGTATTTGGGGTGGCCATTGGCACAGTGATTTTGCCCGCGCTATCTAAGCGCCATGCCTCCCAGTCGAAAGAGCACTTCGCCGCGATGTTGGATTGGGCCATTCGAATTGTTTTGCTGCTAGGCTTACCCGCAGCATTGGCACTGGCAGTGTTGGCAGAGCCTTTATTGATCACGCTGTTCCATTATGGCGCGATGACCGATCACGATATTCAAATGGCGGCGATGAGCCTACGCGCTTACGCCTTTGGGTTGGTGGCCTTTATGTTAATCAAAGTATTGGCACCAGGATTCTTTGCCCGCCAAGATACCCGTACGCCAGTGAAAGTGGGCATTATCGCCATGGTCGCTAACATGGTCTTTAACCTGCTGTTAATCTGGCCGCTGGCCCATGCGGGGCTGGCATTAGCAACGGCGCTCTCAGCTTTCTTAAATGCCGGTTTGTTAGGTTATTTACTTCATAAACAGGGCGTACTGATATTTCAGCCGGGCTGGAAGCGTTACTCGGTGCAGCTACTGGGTGGTAGTGGGCTCATGTGTGCGGCATTGTACGTTGTATCGCCTGATTGGCAGGCGTGGCTCACCTTTGGCCTGTGGCAACGGGTTAGCTGGGTAAGCGGGCTGGTAGTCTTAGGCGGTACGGTTTACTTCATTTGGCTAGCCGCGCTTGGTTTGCGCTTCCGTCATTTTAAAATGCAATCGTAACGCTGCGCCCATCGCGGGTGTGTTTGTTATCAGGCGTTTCGTTATAATCAGGGGCTTTATCGTCCTCCCAACGGCTGAGGTGCCATGCGCGTCATTCGAGGTCTGCACAACTTGAAAGCGGCTCATCGTGGCTGCGTTGCGACTATCGGTAATTTCGATGGCGTGCATCGCGGCCATCAAGCCATTCTTCAGCAGTGCCGTGAACATGCCGCCCGCTGGAGTGTGCCGCTCACCGTCGTTGTGTTCGAGCCCCAGCCGCGGGAGTTTTTTGCCGGTGAGCAAGCGCCACCGCGGTTAACACGTCTGCGCGAAAAGGTGCGGTTACTGCGTGACTTTGGCACGGAGCAAGTGTTGGTGCTGCCATTTAACGACACACTGCGCAGCCTGACGGGGCGTGAGTTTATTGATCAGGTTTTGATCGATGGGCTCGGGGTTAAGCACTTGGTAGTGGGCGATGATTTCCGCTTTGGCTGTGATCGCCGGGGTGATTTTGCCCTGTTAGCGGACGTAGGGCGTAAGCAGGGGTTTGGTGTAGAGCACACCCGTACCTTTACCGTGGATGACGAGCGAGTTTCTAGTACACGGGTGCGCACATTGCTCGCTAGCGGCAACTTTTCCGCTGCGGCGCGCTTGCTGGGTCGGCCCTATTCGTTGCATGGCCGCGTGGTGCGCGACCAGCAGTTGGGGCGCACCATTGGGGTGCCCACCGCCAACTTACCGTTGCTGCCTCAGCCGTTAACGCTGCGGGGTGTGTTTGCGGTGGTGGCTGAGTTGGCAAATGGCGAACGCTACCTGGCGGTGGCGAACGTTGGCTTTCGCCCAACAGTAGGCTCAACGCGCCCAACGCTTGAGGTACACCTGCTTGATTTTAGCGGTGACCTGTATGGCCAACGTATGACGGTGTTTCCCTGCATCCGCCTGCGTGGCGAAGTGAAATTTGACGACCTTGAAGCGCTAAAAGCGCAAATTGAACGTGATCAGACCCGTGCCCGCCACTATTTAACGGCGGCAGTGGCTGACAATCATTATGCTCTTCCGTTGGCCTCGGCCCCGCTTGGGCGTGAGTCGATGTCTTCAAATACAGTGTTTTCAAATACGACTTCTTCTGATTCTTATTCGGCGGATGATGCCGCCGATGCTAACAATGGCTGACCAGACCATGGATTATAAGCATACGCTGAATTTACCTGAAACTGACTTCCCCATGCGCGGCATGCTGCCGAAGCAAGAGCCGGGGCGGGTTTCCCAGTGGCAGGATATGAATATTTACCAGCGCCTGCGGGAAGCCCGTGCGGGCGCGCCGCTGTTTGTGCTGCACGATGGCCCTCCTTATGCCAACGGCAGTATCCATATTGGTCATGCCGTTAATAAAATTCTCAAAGATATTATTGTTAAGTCGAAAAACTTAGCCGGTTTTGATGCGCCGTATGTACCGGGTTGGGACTGCCATGGCCTGCCCATTGAACACAAAGTAGAAACCACCCACGGTAAGCATCTGGCCCCGGACAAAGCACGCGAGCTATGCCGTGAATACGCCGGTGCGCAAGTCGAAACCCAACTGGCCGACTTCGTGCGCTTGGGTATCATCGGTGATTGGGATCACCCTTATCGCACCATGGATTACGCCAACGAAGCAGGTGAAATTCGTGCGCTGGCCGAGATGGTCGATGCGGGCTACGTATTTAAAGGCTTGAAGCCAGTCAACTGGTGCTTTGACTGTGGCTCGGCCCTGGCGGAAGCCGAAGTCGAGTACGCCGATAAGAAGTCGGATGCTATCGATGTGGCCTTCCCGGTGGAAGACGCCGACAAGCTGGCGGCGGCGTTTGGTTTAACCGAATTGGCTAAACCTGCGGCAGTGGTGATCTGGACCACCACGCCGTGGACCATTCCGGCCAACCAGGCGCTTAACGTTCACCCTGAATTTACCTATGCTCTGGTCGATACTGGCGAACGCCTGTTATTGCTAGCAGAAGAGCTGGTGGAAAGCTGCCTTGAGCGCTTTGGTTTGCAGGGTGAAGTGATTGCTACCACGCAAGGCAAGAACCTCGATCTGATCAATTTCCGTCACCCGTTTTATGATCGTCTCTCGCCAGTGTATCTGGCGGAGTACGTCGAGTCTGAAATTGGTAGTACGGGTATTGTGCACTCTGCGCCTTCTTACGGTATGGATGACTTTATTACCTGCCGCGAGCATGGCATGGAGTTTGACGACATGCTCAACCCGGTGCAGGGCAACGGCGTATACGCTGACGATCTACCCTTCTTCGGCGGCCAGATGATTTGGAAGGCTAATCCCCATATCGTCGAAAAGCTGAGTGAAGTGGGTGCGTTGATGGCGCACACGCCCATCAAACACAGCTACATGCACTGCTGGCGCCACAAAACACCTGTTATCTATCGCGCCACGGCGCAGTGGTTCGTTGGCATGGATATTCAAGGTAAAGATGGTAAAACCTTGCGCGAACGTGCGCTGGCTGGCATCGAAGCCACCGCGTTTACGCCCGCCTGGGGGCAGGCGCGCCTGCACAGCATGATTGCCAATCGCCCGGACTGGTGTATTTCCCGCCAGCGTAACTGGGGCGTGCCCATCCCGTTCTTCCTGCACAAGCAAACCGGTGAGCTGCACCCGCGCACCGTTGAGCTGATGGAAGAAGCCGCTAAGCGTGTTGAGCAGGAAGGTATCGATGCCTGGTTCAAGCTCGACCCCGCCGAGTTATTGGGCACGGAAGCTGCCGAGTACGACAAAGTCACCGATACGCTGGATGTCTGGTTTGACTCAGGTACTACTCACCGCCACGTACTTCGCGGCTCGCACCCCCATGGCCACGAAAGCGGTCCGCGAGCTGACCTGTACCTGGAAGGCTCTGACCAGCACCGTGGCTGGTTCCACTCCTCACTGTTGACTGGTTCGGCGATTGACGGCCATCCGCCGTATCGTCAACTGCTGACCCACGGCTTTACCGTTGATTCCCAGGGCCGCAAACAGTCCAAATCATTAGGCAACGTGGTCGCGCCTCAGGAAGTGATGGATAAGCTGGGCGGCGACATTCTCCGCCTATGGGTTGCTTCTACCGACTACTCCGGCGAAATGGCCGTATCGGACGAGATTTTGAAGCGTACTTCGGATGTGTATCGCCGGATTCGTAACACTGCCCGCTTCCTGCTTTCGAACCTTAACGGGTTTGATCCTGAGCACAATCAAGTCGCTTTTGGCGATATGCTGGCGCTGGATCAGTGGGTGGTCGACCGCGCGGCTCAGTTACAGGTGCGGATCGAAAAAGCCTATGAAGAGTATCGCTTCCTGGATGTGTACCAGCAGGTACACGGCTTCTGTGCGCGGGAATTGGGTGGCTTCTATTTAGACGTTATCAAAGACCGTCAATACACGACCCAGACCGATTCTTTGGCGCGGCGCAGTGCGCAAACGGCGTTGTATCACGTGGTAGAAGCGCTGAGCCGCTGGATCGCACCGATTCTCTCCTTCACTGCCGAGGAGATTCACGAGAATATCCCTGGTAAGCGTGGCGACAGCGTATTGCTTGCAACCTACTACACGGGCTTAGCGACGCTGGATGAGGGCGCTGATCTGGGGCGTGCTTTCTGGGAGCAGGTGCTGGAAGTTAAGCACTCGGTTAATAAGTGCCTGGAAGACGCCCGTAATGCCAAAGTAATCAAAGGCAGCTTAGCGGCTGAAGTGACGCTGTATGTCAGTGACGAGCTGCAGGCAACGTTAGCTAAACTGGGTGACGAGCTGCGTTTTGTCATCTTGACCAGCGAGGTTACCCTTAAGCCGCTAGCAGAAGCGGCTGAAGCCGAAGCAACTGAGCTTGATGGCTTGAAGGTAGCTGTTAGCACCAGCGAGCACACCAAGTGCGAGCGCTGCTGGCACCACCGCCCCGATGTAGGCACCCATTCGGATCACCCGGATTTATGTGGGCGCTGTATCAGCAACCTCCCAGAAGGAAGCGGTGAGATTCGCTACTATGCTTAATAAAGACAAGGCGCTTAACGAACAAAAAGCACCTAGTGATACCGAGACAAGCGCGCGGCCGACGATGCACCGGCCGCTGCGTTGGTTATGGCTAGCGGTGGCGGTGATTGTATTGGATTTGGCCACTAAGTATGTGGCCAGTAGCCAGTTAGGCTATGCCCAGCCAGTAGAAGTGCTGCCGTTTTTTAACCTGACGTTGCTGCACAATCCTGGTGCTGCGTTTAGCTTTTTAGCCACGCATCCTGGCTGGCAGCGCTGGTTCTTCGCCATTGTGGCGATTGGTGCCAGTGTCGGCCTCACCATTTGGCTGACCCGGATTAAAAATGATGAAAAGCTATTGGCGATTGCACTGCCTCTGATTATTGGCGGTGCGCTAGGCAATCTTTATGACCGCCTAGTACATGGCTATGTGGTCGATTTCCTCTCTTTCCACGTTGCCGGATGGTACTACCCGGCATTTAACGTGGCGGATATTGCGATTACCCTGGGGGCCGTCGCTTTAATCTGGGAATCCATTATGGGCGAGCGTCGGCGCAAAAAAGCGGCCGAGGCTGCTCATTAATCGAACGTTGAGAACAACCGACTATTGAGAGCTGCAATGAGCGACTATTTGATCGATGACGGGATGGAAGTGACACTGCACTTCACCTTAAAGCTAGAGGATGGCACGCTGGTGGACTCCACCAAAGACAAAGCGCCTGCCACCTTTGCGTTTGGTGATGGCAATCTGCCGCCAGGTTTTGAGCACCCCATTAAAGGGTTAGCGGCTGGGCAGAGCGGCAGTTTTCAGATTACCCCTGAGCATGCCTTTGGCCAGCACAACCCGCAGAACATTCAAACACTAAAGCGCGCTGACTTTGGTGACGAAGCCCCTGAAATCGGCATGGTGATGTCGTTTGCCGATAAAGCGGGAACGGAATTGCCAGGTGTGGTCAAAACGATTGAGGGTGATCGTGTGGACGTCGATTTTAATCACCCGTTAGCAGGCCGCACGCTTACGTTTGAAGTAGAAGTGTTAGACGTTAAGCCGGTGACCACTCATTAAGCAGATGCCATGTCGCATCAAGGCGCTCTCATGACAAGCACGCAGCAAGCACAGCCCATTCAGATCAAACTGGCCAATCCACGTGGCTTTTGTGCCGGGGTTGATCGCGCGATTGATATCGTTAACCGAGCATTGGATGTGTTTGGACCGCCCATTTACGTCCGCCACGAGGTGGTTCATAACCGGTTTGTAGTGGAAACGCTGCGTGCCCGGGGTGCTGTCTTTGTAGAAGAGCTGGATGAAGTGCCAGACGACGTTATCGTGATTTTCTCAGCCCACGGTGTGTCACGGGCGGTGCAAATGGACGCCGAGCTGCGTGGTTTGAGAGTCTTTGATGCCACCTGCCCGCTGGTAACCAAAGTGCATTTGGAAGTGCTGCGCTACGCCAAGCGCGGTCAAGAGTGCGTGCTAATTGGCCATGAGGGCCACCCTGAAGTTGAAGGCACCATGGGGCGTTACGATACATCTCATGGTGGCAGTATCTATTTAGTGGAAGACGAAAACGACGTTGCTAAGCTGGAAGTGCGCGATCCCTCCAAGCTGGCTTTCGTGACGCAAACTACGCTATCAATGGACGATACTGCCAAGGTTATCGACGCACTACGCAATAAGTTTCCGGCGATTCAAGGGCCCCGCAATGATGATATTTGCTACGCCACGCAAAATCGCCAAGACGCCGTACGTGAGCTAGCAGCGCAGAGTGACCTGTTGCTGGTGGTGGGCAGTCCTAACAGCTCGAACTCTAATCGTTTAAGAGAACTTTCTGAGCGCATGGGTACACCGGCTTATTTGATCGATAACGCCGACCAGATTGATCCCCAGTGGCTCGAAAATGTTGCTCATGTGGGGGTTACCGCAGGCGCTAGTGCTCCTGAAGTGTTGGTAAAAGGCGTGATTACTAAACTTCAGTCAATGGGGGCCGCGGTACCAGAAGAGCTTCAAGGTCGCGAAGAGACAATTACATTCTCCATGCCGAAAGAGTTGCGTGAAAAGGTGATTGTCAGCGGCTGATGCAAAGCGTATTGGTTTGCGACATACTTAAACCGTATGAGCCAACTAATACAGGAGCAAAGCCGCGTGCCTTATGTTTCTCATCTTTCCACTGGCCGTTCATCTCTGAATGGTCAGCGCGGCTTTACTCTTATTGAGCTGATGATAGTGGTGGTGATCATTGGCATCATCGCGTCCATCGCCTATCCCAGCTATACCCGCTATGTTCAGAAATCAGTGCGCACCGATGCCCATGCGGGTTTAATGCAAGCAGCTTCTGAGCTTGAGCGCTGCTATACGCGCACTTATTCATATGCGAATTGCGACTTTCCTAACACATCACCTGAAAGCCGCTACACCATTTCTAACTCCGACAACGCTAGTGGGTATAAGTTGACTGCAACGCTCATAAGTAATGGCGGAAGCGACGGTTGCGAAGAGGACATAACCTTAAGCTCATCTGGCGAAAGGTTACCCAATGGCTGTTGGTAAGCCGCTACAGGAGCGGGGCTTCACCCTAATTGAGCTGTTAGTCACGCTAATGATCGCTACAATTATCGCTATTATGGCGGTACCTGCGTTCGGTGGCTTCCTTGCCCGCCAGCAGCTATCCAGTGATGTTAACGAAATGATTTCGGTGCTGAGCTTTGCCCGCAGCGAAGCGATTAAACAGCGTCAGCCCGTCACGGTTCAGTTTTCGCCCGCCGATCAATGCCTTGAAGAAGGACGAATGAGTGAAGGTAGCGATAGTGCGCGTGGGTGCTATTGGGTGGAGAGTAATGGTGAGACCATGCGCATGGGGCCGTCAGCTAACATCACCACGCCAGAACAAGCCTTTTCGCTCACCTTTCAGAGTTTGGGTGACGCCGATATTGATGGATGCTCTTCTAATCCATGCCGTATCACCATTAGCCCTCAGCGTGAGCAACGTAACGTTGCCTCTATCACCCTGGCGATTAACATAACTGGCAGCATTCGCAGGCAGGAGTCAGCGCCATGACTTATCAGCGAGGCTTTAGCCTGATTGAGGCGTTAATCGCACTGGTCGTTCTATCCATTGGCCTAATTGGGGTAGCCGCGATGCAGCTTAAAGCGTTGCAAAGTGCTAACGCGGGCTATCAGCGCTCAGTGGCAAGCATCGCCGCTGTTGATGCGCAGGAGCGGCTCTGGGCTGAGTGGGTAAATGAGGAAGTCAATAACTGCGCAAATATTGATGTTGAAGCTGAATGGAAAGCACATTGGTTTGCCGACAAAGACGCCAACCCTCTGCGCAATGTGAATCAGGAGGGGAGTGTAATAGTACCGGAGAGTGATTGTGATTTTACCATTGTTATAGATATGGGAAGCCGACCAGACGATACCGAATCCTACGAACTTAGCTATTCACTTCGTCTCCCCAGGCCGGATGGGGACGATAATGCTGAATAAACAAAAAGGTTTCACGCTCGTTGAATTGATGGTGGCAATGGCAATCGGCACCGTTATTATTTTAGGTGCTGGACAGCTTTTTCTGACTACTTTCCAAACGTTTAAAGCAGTGGATGAATTAAGCCGGAAACAAGAAACTCTCATCTATGTTACAGGGGCAGTGGTTCAGGATATACGGTCTGCAATCAGTATAGATGTAATGTTGGACAGTGCAGCCATTGAGTTGTCACTATCTCCGCGTGGTAGCGATTGTAATGTAGATGAGTATTTTAAGAAAAGGTACTTATTGACAGAAACAAACGGAAGTTTTTCTTTAAGCATTAGAAGAAAATGTGAGACTGAAACTGGAAGCGAAAGTGGGTGGGGGAGTTCTGAGCCACTCGTTGAAGGTTTTTATGATGATAGTGAAGAGTCGTTTTTAGTTAAAGATTTAGGTGGTGGACTTTATGAATTGACAATAAGGTTAGCTGCCGAAAAAGACGAAAATTACGAAGAGTTTGTCATTCTCATACAAAATAGATTAAGCATATTTTCATAGGTGGTGATATGAAACATCAGCAAGGTGCTGCGTTAGTGATTGTAATGGCATTGCTATCTGGCGCGCTGATGTTAGGTATGTCAGGTATGCAGAGTGCGTTGATTGATGAGCGGCTAGCGGGTAATTATCGTGCTGCAGTCCAAGCGCAGATGAACTCAGACAGCCTGATGTCGGAGTTTTCTAACACATTCCCTTTAGGTCGTTTAGATAATATATATGAAAGCGGTAATGCGACTTATGAGGGTAGTAGTATTTCAAACCTATTGGACAACGCTGACAGTCTTGGATCGCTTGATAAGTTGAAGGTTAGTATTGATGTAGATAAGGAAAAAGGAATTATCACTGTTATAACGACAGATCAGGGGACAAATAATAATGCTGTCCGGCAAACAGTAGCAACCTACCAAAGAGGAAACGATGATGGCTCTGGGTCAGAAGGGGGCGGTAACAATGGTGGCGATGTTGGCGATGATAGTTCGGACCTTTTTGAGGTTCCGTTTGTGGGTTGTGAAGGAATGATGTTGAGTGGTGGATCCACTGTCAGCAGCTATCGCTCAAGTGATGGTAATTGGAGTGGACAGCCAGGCCGCTTTGCAGAAGAGAATGTCCCTTTAATTCGCACGACTACTGAAAATGCAGATGTGTTTTTAGAAGGGAATGAGCAAGTTCATGGAGGGGTGATGGCGCTTGGGAGCGTTACCCTTAATGGGTCTTCTGCAGTTTATGGTGATGTTTCTTCAAATAATAACGTAATTATAAATACAAGTAATTTTATCCATGGGAATGTCAATAGTAAAGGTAAGGTAGATGTTAATAATTCTGCCACAGTTTCTGGAAGTATTTTTTCAAATGGTAATGTTGCTCTAGGTAGAAGTGAAACAATTAAAGGAGATGTTGAAAGTTCATCTAATATTATATTTTCTAGTAGTGGTCGCGTTGATGGGTCTTTGAGGTCTTTAGGTAGAGTTAGTTTAGCATGGGGAGCAAGTATAGGTAGGGGGATATATGCTCAAAACGGAATTTCAAGTCCAGGTGATCCTCGAAGGAATCCTCCCCAAGACCATATTGACGCACCTTATCGTAATAATTTTTTCCCAAATACATCAGTTTCACTAGCTGAAGTTGAAGAAGTACAGGTGCAGTCCTGTGATATCGTTAATTTTTCTGGCCGTAGCTTACTTCAGGAAATCACTCGCTATAAAAATGATCTTGTCTCCATTGGAAATTTGATAGTTAATAATGGTGTGGTAGACATAACGATGACACCCAGTCAGATATCAGTTGTAGGTAGCGACTCTCATGGGCATGTTGATGGAGCAGAGCCGAGCGAAGTTACAATTTTTGGAGAAGATGCAGCTACCTATTATGTCGCTGACTTGAGTATGGCCAGTACATCTAAGTTGCACATTAAAGGTGGGGATGTTGTGCTGGTAGTCGGTGGTGACTTCTCTATGGGTGGTGGTGGTGCTGGTCTAGTGATTGATGAAAACTCAAGTTTAACTGTTTTTGTTGCGGGTAAGGTAGATTTTGGTAGTGTGCTTAATATGCCCACCGCTAACGCTATCAACAGCAATGGTAAGCCAACATTTTCTATCTTTTCTGGCTATAGCGGTTCAGGAACTGGTGTTAATTTTAGTTCAAGCAATCGCGTTGTAGCCAATATTTACGCGCCTTACGCAAATGTTTCGGTCAATTCGGGCGCAAGTTTTTTTGGAAGTATAAGAGGTCGCACTGTAAGTGTGAGTGGCGGCGGCAGTATCGTTTACGATGAGTTGTTAGCGGAATCTTTTGGAGATACTTCAAATGGCTCGCCCAAAACTGGGGGCGATGGTGGCTGGCAACTAGTAGGTTGGCAGTAACGTCATTCGCCACACGGCGGGACGCGCGTTATCATAGTGGCATCTGCCTAAGAGCCTGAAAACTAAGAGTCTGAAAAAATGAGTCAGTCTGCCAAAACCCGCGTTCTCACCGGTATTACCACTACCGGTACGCCCCATTTAGGTAACTATGTCGGGGCGATTAAGCCCGCTATTGAGGCGAGCCTAGATCCCAACGTTCAGTCGTTTTACTTTTTGGCTGACTACCATGCCTTGATCAAATGCCCCGATCCAAAACGCGTACAGGAATCACGTCTGGAAATTGCCGCTACGTGGCTGGCGCTGGGGCTGGATACAGACAATGCCATTTTCTATCGCCAGTCGGATATTTTAGAAATCCCTGAGCTCACCTGGATGCTCTCCTGCGTGTGTGCCAAAGGGCTGATGAACCGCGCCCATGCCTATAAAGCGGCGGTTGCCGAGAACGAAGAGGCAGAAAACCAGGACCCGGATAAAGGCATTACCATGGGGCTGTTTGGCTACCCTGTGCTGATGGCGGCAGATATTTTAATGTTCAACGCCAATAAAGTGCCGGTAGGGCGTGATCAGATTCAGCATATCGAAATGGCGCGCGATATTGCCGGGCGTTTCAACCACCTGTATAAAGGTCAGCACTTCGTACTTCCCGAGGCTGTGGTAGACGATAAGATACAGCTACTGAATGGCTTGGACGGCCGCAAGATGTCCAAGAGCTACGATAATACCATTCCGCTTTTTTCACCCGAGAAAAAGCTGCAAAAGCTGGTGCGTAAAATTAAAACTAACTCACTGGAACCCGGTGAGCCGAAAGATCCAAGTACCTGCACGCTGTTCCAGATTTACTCCGCCTTCGCGACAGCAGAAGAGACCAGCAGACTGCGCGAGCAATATGCTGAAGGAATTGGCTGGGGCGATGCTAAGAATCAAGTGTTCGATTATTTGAATGCTCATTTGAGCGGCCCGCGTGAACGCTACAACGCGCTGATGGAAGATCCCGCACATATTGAAGCCGTTCTGCAAAAAGGTGCTGAGCGGGCACGGGAAGAAGCAGCAGTAACGATGGATCGCTTGCGTTCCGCTGTTGGCCTTGGGCGGTTTGTCTGATATTCAATAAAGTTATAAGCACCTCCCAATAAAGAATTTCCCGCGCTCTACGCCTATCGTTAGGCTTATAACAATTGTCTATGTTTTCCAAAAGCGCCTGTTTGCTAACAGGCGCTTTTGGTGCTGCTAAAGGTGACCTTATGTCTACAGCCTCTGTTGCTGAACCAACACGCTATCGCGTGCCACTGATTGCCACGGCGGCGATTGTGCTTGGCGCGCTGCTGGTGGGAGTGGTGTTTGAAGCGAATACGGGCCTGCTGATGATTGTCGGTGGGCTGCTGGGCATGGTGCTTTACCATGCGGCTTTTGGCTTTACCGCTGCGTGGCGGGTATTTATTACTGAACGGCGTGGGCGCGGCCTGCGTGCGCAAATGATCATGTTGGCCATTGCCGTGGTGCTGTTTTTCCCGGCGCTTGGGGCGGGTACCCTGTTTGGCACACCCGTAACGGGGTTTGTTTCGCCGATTGGTATCTCCGTGCTGGTCGGAGCCTTCATTTTTGGCGTTGGCATGCAGTTAGGCGGTGGCTGTGCCTCCGGTACGCTGTTCACCGCGGGCGGTGGTAATGCCCGTATGCTGATCACTTTAGTGTTCTTTATTGTGGGATCTGTGATTGGCTCCGCGCATTTTGCTTGGTGGCAGAATTTGCCCGCTTTTCAGCCGGTATCGCTGGTTAATGTTGCCGGTGTGGGTGGTGGCATTGCGATTAGCTTGGTGCTGTTTGCTACTATTGCTGCCTTTACCTGGGTGATGGAGAAACGCCGTCACGGTCAGTTAGAACAGGCTCCTATTGTCAATAAGCATGGTTACGAGCGTTGGCTTACCGGCCCTTGGCCGCTTGTGGCTGGCGCAGTAGCCTTGGCGTTGTTGAACTTTGCCACGTTAGCCCTGGCAGGGCGCCCTTGGGGGATTACCTCTGCGTTTGCGTTGTGGGGTGCTAAAGGTTATGAGCTGATTGGCGGCGATGTCAGCCAGTGGGGCTATTGGCAGGCGCCGGGCAATGCAGCGACGTTGGAAGCGAGTGTATGGAGTGATATTACCACGGTCATGAACGTCGGTATTATGCTCGGCGCGCTGGCGGCTGCCAGTTTGGCGGGTCGTTTTGCACCTAATTTTAAGATACCGCTTAAGTCGGTGCTCGCTGCGATTATTGGCGGCATTATGTTGGGCTATGGCGCGCGCTTGGCGTTTGGCTGCAATATTGGCGCGTATTTCAGTGGTATTGCCTCTGGCAGCCTACACGGCTGGGTGTGGATGGTGGCGGCGTTTGCAGGGAATATGGTTGGCGTTAAACTGCGCCCGTTCTTTTTTGAAGGCGTAGAAGGGCGTCAGGCGACTGCTAAAAGCTGCTAGCCACAGGCGTTTTTTGCCATAAATGCTGCGTAATATTGTTCAACGCCTTGGCTTTTAGCTGAGGCATTTTTTTACGCTTAAAGCGGCTCTCTTCTACCTTTGTCTCAGGAGCATGTTACATTACGTTCAAACGCCGTAAACGCCTGATGTTGCTGCATTGCAGCAGTGATTGACATAAAAAAGAGAGTGCTTATGACTACCCAGAGTAAACGCCCCCTATACCTTCCTTACGCCGGTCCTTCTTTGCTCGAAATGCCGCTATTGAACAAAGGCAGTGCGTTTACTCAACAGGAGCGCCTAGCGTTTAACCTGATTGGTCTGCTGCCGCAAAAGGTTGAGACTATTGAGGATCAACTGGAACGGGTCTATCGCCAGTACCAGCAGTGCCACAGCGACCTTGAAAAGCATATTCATCTGCGTGGCATTCAAGACGACAACGAAACGCTCTATTTCCGTCTGGTTTCCCAGCACCTTGAAGAGATGCTGCCGATTATCTATACCCCGACGGTGGGGCAGGCGTGTCAGGAATTCTCCAATATCTATCGCAACCACCGTGGTCTGTTTATTAGCTACCCTGACCGGGAGCATATGGATGACATTCTGCGTAGTGCCACCAAAGATAACGTAAAAGTGATCGTTGTGACGGACGGGGAGCGCATTCTAGGCTTGGGTGACCAGGGAATCGGGGGCATGGGTATCCCGATTGGTAAACTGGCGCTGTATACCGCCTGTGGCGGCATTAGTCCTGCTTATACGCTGCCGATCATGATCGATGTGGGCACCAACAATAAAGCGCTGCTGGATGACCCCATGTACATGGGCTGGCGCCATGAACGGGTAGGCCAAGAAGAGTACGATTCCTTTATGGCAGAATTTATTACCGCCGTAAAACGCCGCTGGCCCAATGTGCTGCTTCAATTTGAGGACTTCGCCCAGGCCAACGCTGTACCGCTGCTAGAGCGTTATCGGGACGAGCTATGCTGCTTCAACGACGATGTTCAAGGCACGGCCTCTGTGGTGGTAGGTACCTTGATGGCGGCTTGCCAAGCCCGCGAAGAGACTATCGCTCAACAGCGTGTGGTATTTGTAGGCGGTGGTTCGGCGGGTTGTGGTATTGCCGAGCAGGTGGTGGTCGCCATGCAAGCTGAAGGATTGACCGAAAGCGAAGCTCGGGCGCGAATTTATATTGTTGATCGAGATGGTTTGATGACCAACGATCAAGTGTGGCAGCGCGATTTTCAGCGCCGTTTAGCCCATGACGCTTCGCTAGTGGCACAGTGGAACGGGCAAGGGTTAGAAGAGACGGTTGCGCAGGTCAAGCCTACGGTGTTGATTGGCGTATGCGGGCAGCGCGGAATTTTCACCGAGCAGGTGGTTCGCACCATGCACGCAGGCTGTGAGCACCCGGTGATCATGCCGCTATCCAATCCTACCTCCCAGGCAGAAGCAACGCCTGAAGATGTGATTCGCTGGACCGATGGACAAGCGCTCGTTGCCACCGGTAGCCCCTTTGCACCAGTGGTCTACAATGGGCGCACTTATCCCATTGCCCAGTGCAATAACGCCTATATCTTCCCTGGTATTGGGTTGGGCGTGATCGCCGCCAGTGCTACTCGCGTGACTGACGAGATGCTGATGAGCGCCTCTCGTGCGCTTGCTCGTGAGGCGCCATTAGTGAAAGAGGGCAAGGGGGCACTGCTGCCGCCGCTTTCGCGCATTCGCGATATTAGTAAGTCGATTGCCTTTGAAGTGGCGGCCCAGGCTCAGCAGAACGGTGTAGCGCTGCAAACCAGCGGTACGACGCTACGCGAGCTAATCGAAAAAGCGTCCTGGTCGCCGGATTACCGCACTTACCGCCGCCGCGCGTTCTAAGCACGCATTTATAGATGATTTGATCGATAGGTCAAAAAAAGCCCCCACCGAGGTGGGGGCATGCAAGCATTGGTAAGGTTTTACCCTTTAGGCTGCGCCGATCATCTTGCGCAGCACGTAGTGAAGGATACCACCGTGGCGGTAGTAAGCCAGCTCGTTTACGGTATCAATTCGGCACTTGGCATCAACGGTACGTTCCCCATCGCCATTTTTGATCACGACTTTCACTGTGCCACCGGGAGAAAGGTCGCTTAGACCCGCAATAGAAATCTCTTCATCACCGGTTAAACCCAACGTATGGCGGCTCTCGCCTTCGGTAAACTGTAGCGGCACAACACCCATGCCGATTAAGTTAGAACGGTGAATACGCTCAAAAGATTCGGCGATTACCGCACGCACACCCAGCAAGCGGGTACCTTTTGCTGCCCAGTCCCGTGAGGAGCCCGTGCCGTACTCTTTACCGGCAATCACGACCAGCGGCTTACCTTCCTCCTTGTACTTCATGGCCGCATCGTAAATAGCCATTTGCTCGCCACTGGGCACATGGCGTGTTTCACCGCCGACAACGCCATCCAGCATCTCATTTTTAATACGCACGTTGGCAAAGGTGCCGCGCATCATCACTTCATGATTGCCACGGCGCGAACCATAAGAGTTGAAATCTACCGGTTTGACGCCATGCTCTTGCAGGTAGCGACCAGCAGGGCTAGCAGGCTTAATAGCGCCCGCAGGTGAAATATGATCAGTGGTGACCGAGTCGCCCAGCATGGCTAGCACACGGGCACTGTGCACATCCTCAATGGCATCCGGTTCGCGACCCATGCCTTCAAAGAAGGGCGGGTGCTGAATGTAGGTAGATTCAGGCCACTGATAGACCTTGCTTTCTGACACGTTGATTGCTTTCCAAACGTCATCACCCTCAAACACTGCGCCGTACTCTTTACGGAACATTTCGGTGTTGACCTTCTCGACGGCGTTAGCAATCTCTGCCTGGGTGGGCCAAATGTCTTTAAGGTAGACCGGTTCGCCGTTGCTGCCTTCGCCAATCGGCTCTTTGGTAAGGTCACGTTGAACGTTACCGGCCAGGGCGTAAGCGACGACCAGCGGAGGTGAGGCAAGCCAGTTGGTTTTAACCAGCGGATGCACACGGCCTTCGAAGTTACGGTTACCGGAGAGCACGGAGGCGACGGCTAGATCGCCATCGTTAATTGCTTGCTCAATCTCATCCGGCAGAGGGCCAGAGTTGCCGATACAGGTGGTGCAGCCGTAGCCGACTAAGTTGAAACCTAGCGCATCCAGATCGTCGTTAAGGCCAGCGGCGGCAAGGTAGTCGGTGACCACTTTCGAGCCCGGCGCCAGTGAGGTCTTCACCCATGGCTGGGTAGTCAGGCCTTTTTCGCGCGCCTTACGGGCTAGCAAACCTGCCGCCATCATAACGCTTGGGTTTGAAGTGTTAGTACACGAGGTAATCGCGGCGATCACTACGGCACCGGGATCCAAGCTGAAGTCATGATCATTCAGCTTAACGGCTTGGCTCGTATCATGTTTAAAGCTGCGCTCAACGCCTACGGCAGTTTGGCCACCTTCAGACGAGAACTTGCCCTTGGCCGTCGAATCCGCTTTGGTGTCTTCCTGCAGGAACTTATCAAAGGCCGCCGCCATGTTCTGAAGTGCCACGCGGTCTTGAGGGCGTTTAGGGCCTGCAAGGCTGGCTTCCACCTCAGTCATGTCTAGATGCAGTGCGTCAGTGAAGATCGGCTCATCGCTTGGCTCGCGCCATAGCCCCTGGGCTTTGCTATAGGCTTCCACCAGCGCGACTTGGTTATCTTCACGGCCGGTTAAACGCAGATAGTTGAGCGTTTCTTCATCTACCGGGAAGAATCCACAAGTGGCACCATACTCAGGGGCCATATTGGCAATGGTCGCGCGATCCGCCAGCGGTAGGTCTTTCAAACCATCGCCATAGAACTCAACAAATTTACCGACAACGCCTTTTTTACGCAGCATTTCGGTGACGGTGAGCACTAGATCAGTAGCGGTGATGCCTTCACGCAATTTGCCAGTCAATTTGAAACCGATGACTTCCGGGATCAGCATCGATACCGGCTGACCCAGCATGGCCGCTTCGGCTTCGATACCGCCAACGCCCCAACCAAGTACGCCGAGGCCGTTAATCATCGTGGTATGGGAGTCAGTGCCGACGAGTGTGTCGGGGTAGGCCAAGGTCTTGCCGTCTTCGTCCTTGGTCCATACCGTTTTGCCTAAATACTCTAGATTTACCTGGTGGCAAATGCCGGTGCCGGGGGGCACAACGCTGAAGTTGTCAAACGCCTGCTGGCCCCAGCGTAGAAACTCGTAGCGCTCGCGGTTACGCTGCATTTCGATATCAACGTTTTCTTGAAAGGCTGCGGCGTTACCGAACTTATCAACCATTACCGAGTGATCGATGACCAGATCCACCGGCGTAAGCGGATTGATCTTCGCCGGGTCTTCACCTAATTTTTCCACGGCAGCGCGCATAGAGGCCAAATCAACTACGCCGGGGACACCGGTGAAGTCCTGCATTAATACCCGAGCGGGACGATAACCAATTTCGCGGCTGGATTTGCCCTCGGTCTGCCAGTCGACCAGGGCCTGCATATCTTCTTCAGCGACGCTCTCGTCGTCAGCGAAACGCAGTTGGTTTTCGAGTAGAATCTTGAGCGTTTTGGGGAGCCGGTCAATGTTGCCGAGAGTCGCGGCTGCTTGGGGTAGGCTGTAGTAGTGATACGTGGTATTGCCCACTTCTAGGGTGCTTAGCGTATCGGGTATCTTGCTCATACCATTCTCCTCTGATTACTGGCCATTATAGTGGCTTAAAACTCACTAGGCGCATCGGTCACGGTCTTCCTTTAGTATGGCTTAGCATCGTACTGATGATAGTCGTTATAGATGGGTGTTTGCACAGTCGCTTTCAAGGTTTCTTCGCCTAATAGCTTAGATGAAACCTTGCAATAGCTTGTACTTGACGCCATTTCAGGCAGACTCTTTGCGAAATTATCCGCAAAACTAATCCTCAAAACTTATTTTTCAAAACTATCTGCAACATTATCAGTTAGCTCTTTACAAGGTGGTGTCATGGAAACTCGTCATGAGCGTTTGATTATTCTTGGATCTGGCCCGGCAGGCTACACGGCCGCTGTGTATGCGGCTCGGGCAAACTTGAAGCCGCTGCTGATCACCGGTATTCAAGCGGGTGGCCAACTGACCACCACAACCGATGTCGATAATTGGCCGGGTGATGCGCAAGGTGTACAAGGCCCAGAGTTAATGGAGCGCATGAAGCAGCACGCTGAGCGTTTCAATACCGAAGTGCTGTTTGATCACATCAATGAGGTCAGCTTAGGCGAAAAACCGTTTACCTTGAAAGGTGATAGCGGCATTTATACCTGCGATGCGCTGATTGTAGCCACGGGTGCCAGCGCGCGTTACCTGGGTTTGCCTACCGAACAACAGTTTATGGGCCAAGGCGTTTCAGCCTGCGCTACCTGTGATGGTTTTTTCTACCGTAACCAGGAAGTGATTGTAGTAGGTGGTGGTAATACCGCTGTTGAAGAAGCGCTTTACCTCTCCAATATCGCCTCTAAAGTAACCTTGGTACATCGTCGCGATACCTTGCGCGCAGAGAAGATCCTTCAAGATAAGCTGTTCGAAAAAGCCGAGGCGGGCAAGATCGTCCTGGAATGGTTCCAGGAAGTGGAAGAGGTTCTCGGCGACAATTCAGGTGTTACGGGCATTCGGGTGAAATCCACCAAAGACGGTTCGAGCAAAGAGATTCATGCACCAGGCCTGTTTATTGCCATTGGCCATAGCCCCAATACCGGGATCTTTGAAGGCCAATTAGCCATGAATGGTGGCTATATCAAAGTTCACTCTGGTCTTGAGGGTAATGCCACGGCGACCAGCGTACCGGGTGTGTTTGCTTGCGGCGATGTGATGGATCACATCTACCGTCAAGCGATCACCTCAGCGGGCAGCGGCTGCATGGCCGCGTTGGATGCTGAGCGCTATTTAGACGGTATCGCTGGGTAAATACTTGCTAGCATGGAGCGCCTAGCAATCGATAGGCGCTTCATCTATGCGCAAACGTCCTAGTTGGCTAAGCACCAGCCTTTTACCTTGAGTTCCTTCGCTGCTACCTGAGCAAATCGCAAAACTGCCGTTGAACCCGCTGGTATAACCTAATGAGCTAAAGCGGATGCGCGACCAACCTCGACTATAAGTCACCTGCGTGCCTTGCTGGGCAGGCACAATGCGCAGAATATCGTCTGCTGAAATGCCATCTGTATTATCACCTCGCACAATCATTAGCTCACCACCCCAATCATGGTGGCAGGCCCTACGGTTCTCAGCAGCGGGGCAAAGGGTAATCTGACTGCGTTGGCTAATTGCCGTATTACGCGCTAACGCAAACGTGCTTTGTAATCGATTGACTTCGCTGGTCTGTGCGGTTCGCTCTCCCAATGCTTGAAAATTGGGGAGCCCCCAAGCAGCGATAATGCCAACCAGCAACAGCGTAATCATCAGTTCAAGCAGCGTGAATCCGCCTTCTAGCGCCGGGTGTTTGTTAGTGAAACCGTTGCGCATTTGCACCTCCTTACTTGACCCTGTTAGCGCCCACGTTATGCTCACTGTCCGGTGCCAGCGGCCATGACGGGGTGGTTATTCCGATACCCTAGGCGACAGTGACTCTTTTTTATGTAAGCCAAAGCGGACATTTTTGTGAGCGATTTCTTAATTATTGGTGGTGGCGTGATCGGCATGATGACCGCGCTTCAGTTAGCCGATGCCGGACAGCAAGTGGTGTTGGTAGAGCGCGGGCAGTGCGGTCAGGAAGCCTCATGGGCGGGCGGCGGTATTGTTTCGCCGCTTTACCCCTGGCGTTACGCCCCTGCAGTGACACAGCTATCCCGTTGGTCGGAAGGCGTTTATCCCTCTTTAGCGCTGCGGTTATTGGAAGAGACCGGTATTGATCCTGAGTATCGCCAAAAAGGGTTGCTGTACCTGAATGTGGATGACGCCGATGAAGCACTACACTGGGCGCGGCAGTTGGGCAAACCACTGGAGCGGGTGGGGGCAGACTTTGTCCATCATAAAGAGCCCGGCGTCGCTATGGTTGACGACAGCGCACTATGGATGCCAACGCTGGGCAGCGTGCGTAATCCGCGCTTAGCTAAGGCGTTAAAAGCACGGCTGGCGGCCATGCCTCAGGTGACCATACGCGAGCAGTGCGAGGTTGCCGGCTTTATTCGTAAAGATGGCAAAGTAGTGGGTGTGACGACTTCTGAGGGTGTACTGAACGCAGAGCGCATCATTATTTGTGGGGGCGCGTGGGCCGCGCAACTGTTGGTGCAGCTTGATGTGCAGCTACCGGTAAGGCCTGTGAAAGGCCAGATGATTGCCTATCAGACACCTCAAGGTTTATTACAGCGCGTGGTGCTAAAAGACGGACGCTATATTATCCCGCGTGCAGATGGCCTGCTGTTAGTAGGCTCTACGCTGGAAGAGACCGGCTTTGATAAAACCACCGACACGATGGCCTTAGCCTCCTTGAAGCAGAGTGCTGAAGCCATTTTGCCTGCGTTGGCCCACTGCCCTGTGGCGCACCAGTGGGCCGGGCTGCGTCCCGGTTCCCCAGAGGGCATACCCTTTATTGGCGCGCTGCCGCAGTGGCCCAATGTGTTCGTCAATGCCGGGCATTACCGCAATGGCTTGGTGCTAGCGCCTGCCTCTACCCACTTGCTGGTAGATCAATTACTAGGGCGTGAGCCACTGATCGACCCAACGCCTTACCAGCCAATCCAGCAGCGGCTACTGGGCTCTTAAAAATGACTAACCTAAAAAAGCCTAAGGCGTACCATCTTTATTCTGCTGTTCTTGCAAGTAGCGGTCGCGGTGAGCGCCGGAGCAAAACCACTGCTCTTGATTGCGCAGTGCTTCATCTTCAGGCACATGCACCTCGCACCAGCGGCAGCGAACCATTTTGCCACCTTCATGGCGGTTGAGTGTTTGACTTTTTTCGTCATGCTCAAGCTTGCGTTGGCGATACATGCCGTAAAGCTTTAAACCGACGTAGAATAGAACGGCGAAGATAATCAGCCGAATGATCAATAGGTTCATCCTTTTGTGTCTCCCGAAGTGGGGATATAGGTAGTGGGAGTGTCATGCGACCTTTGCTAGCTGGCGGCCCTTGCGTGACAATACGTGTATGACGGTGTAACCCTATTCTAAAGATTCTCAAGAGATTTTGACGCCCATGCAAGACTTAACGCTGGTAATGGCCCAACTCGATCCTTTGGTCGGGGATATTCCCGGTAATGCCGCACGCGCTATTGAAGCCGTGCGCGAAGCGCGGATCGAGCATGGGGCGGATATTGTTGTCTTTCCTGAGCTTTTTTTATCGGGCTATCCGCCAGAAGATTTACTACTGCGCCCCTCCATGGAAACCCGACTGCGCGAAGCTCGCGCCCTGATGGCATCGAAAGTTGCCCGGGATGTGCTGGTGATCATAGGTTATCCCGGTGTGCGCGAAGGGCGCTGCTACAACCTCGCTGGTCTACTTTACAACGGTCAATGGGAGGCCGAGTACGCTAAGCAAGCATTGCCTAATTATCAGGTGTTCGACGAGCAGCGCTACTTTACGCCGGGCACCGAGCCGCTCGTCTATGAGCATAAAGGCGCTAAGCTGGGCCTGTTGATCTGCGAAGACCTTTGGGATGGAGCGCCAGTTAGAGCTGCCACAGAGGCAGGCGCTGAGGTGTTGATTAGTTTAAATGCCTCACCCTATCACCAAGAGAAGCCCGCTGAGCGGCTGCGGTTATTGGAGCTACACGCGCAAGACGTCAACCGTCCGATTGTTTATGTAAACACCATCGGAGGCCAGGACGAACTGGTATTTGATGGTGGCTCTTGCTGCGTTAATGCTAGTGGACAATTGCAGGTGTTGGCACCGTACTGGCAGGCAGGCCTGATGCCCATTCAGTTCTTGCAAACCAGCGCCACGGTTTGGGAACCCCAACCTGGGGAGATCGACCCCGAGGCGGCACCAGAAGAGAGTCTTTACTGCGCGCTAGTTACCGGGCTTCGCGACTACGTCAACAAGAGTGGCTTCGACGGTGTGGTATTAGGACTTTCTGGCGGTATTGACTCGGCACTTTCGCTGGCGATTGCCGTTGATGCACTCGGCCCGCAGCGGGTACAGGCGGTGATGATGCCTTACCACTACACCGCAGATATCTCTAAGCAAGACGCCGCTGAGCAGGCCAAACTGCTGGGCGTTTACTATGAAATCATGCCGATTGAACCCATGGTCGAGGCGTTTATGGGCACGCTGGCGGAGAGCTTTGCCGGCACCGAGCGCGATACTACTGAAGAGAACCTGCAATCGCGTTGTCGCGGCGTGCTGTTAATGGCGATCTCCAATAAGAAAGGCTTAATGGTGCTCACCACCGGTAACAAAAGCGAAATGGCGGTGGGTTACGCCACGCTGTATGGCGATATGGTGGGTGGCTACAACGCCATTAAAGACGTGTACAAAACCTGGGTATATCGCTTGGCCCGCTGGCGTAATACCCAGTCACCTGCCATTCCTGAACGGGTGATTGAGCGCCCGCCCAGCGCGGAGCTTGCGCCGGATCAGCAGGATAGCGACTCTCTTCCCGATTACGATGTACTCGACGCTATCCTCTTAAGTTACATCGAAGGCGATATGAGCGCTGAAGCGATCATCGCCGCTGGTTTTGACCATGAAGATGTTTATAAAGTCGTTAAGCTCGTTGACCGCTGTGAGTATAAGCGCCGTCAGGCACCGATTGGCGTGCGCGTTACCCCGCGTGGCTTTGGCCGGGACCGCCGTTATCCGATTGTGAATGGCTGGCAGCCCGGCGAGTAGTTGTAACTAATGATCTAATGAAGCAGCCCCAAAAAACCACGCATAAGCGTGGTTTTTTGGTATTGAAAAGAATCAATGCATCCGTTTAGTCGTTAGCGCCTAAATGCTTCGGAATAAAGCGATTGCCTCGTAATTGCTCATGGTCCGGAGCGTTCTCGCGCAGCACCGCTAGTACTTCGCTGGCGCGGTCATCCATTTCTAAACCTTGATAACCTTCTACCATGGTTGCTAATGCATCCCGAGTGGCGCTGGATTCTGGGTAGTTTTCGACCACCCAGCGGCCTCGCTCAACCGCTGCTAAATAAGCGCCGCGGCGTAAGTAGTAATCAGCGATGTGCAGCTCATGGCGAGCTAACAATTCACGTAGATAGACAATGCGCTGCTGAGAGTCAGCGGCATACTCACTTTGCGGATAGCGCTGAATCAACTCGCGGAAGTCGTTGTAGGCATCCCTTGACGCACCCAGGTCACGCTTTGAAATATCAATCAAGCGCAAACGTTCTAAGCTGAAACGACCTGCTTGCCATGCGGAAAGACCGCGTAAGTAGTAGGCATAGTCCACTTGTGGATGGTCTGGGTGGAGGCGAATAAAGCGACTTGCTGCTGCCCGTGCTTCTTCCCAATCTCTATTTTCATAGTAGGCATAAATGAGTTCGAGCTGGGCCTGCTCGGCATGCGCCCCAAAGGGGTAACGGGTGTCGAGCGCCTCTAAACGCTCTATCGCAATTGGGTAGCGGTTACTGTCTAAGGCCGTGCGGGCCAGTTCATAGAGCTCACGCTCTTGTACCCCAGCAAATTCATCTTCCTCTTCTTCGCTGGAGTTATTGCTCGCACAGCCCGCTAAAAGGGCAAGGCTTAGGGCTAGAGCGCCAAAGCGGTTGGCAGCTGAAAAAACGCGCATCATCATCCTCGTTGCTAACAAGCCTCAATCACCAAAAAGCGGCGATGGCCATAAGTAGAAATGGTAGAATAGGTCGCAGTCAGCCCACTATAAAACACCTCGGCTCAAAACGCAGGCTTAGCGACGTTTCGTCGGGTGTCGTCAAAAGTACAAGCTAAGGTTTTTTTGCGTTTTAAAGAGGTTTTTTATGTCCCGAATTGTTGAAGACACGCAGCGCGTGCCTGCCTCGCTGGCCGGTGCGCGTTTAGACCAAGCAGCGGCGGAGTTGTTCAGTGATTACTCCCGCGAGCGCTTAAAAGCGTGGATTAACGCCGGTGAACTAACGGTGGATGGCGCTCATGCCAAGCCAAAAGCCAAACTGCATGGTCACGAAGTGCTAGCGCTGCAGGCGACCATTGAAGACGATACGCGTTTTGAAGCGCAGGATATTGCGCTAGATATTGTCTATGAAGATGAAACGCTGATGGTCATCAATAAAGCGGCGGGGATGGTGGTGCATCCAGCGGCGGGTAATCCTGATGGCACGCTATTAAATGCGTTGCTGCATCATCACCCGGCGATTGCTGAAGTTCCTCGCGCGGGCATCGTACATCGCTTGGATAAGGACACCACCGGTTTGATGATGGTGGCAAAAACGCTGCCCGCACAAACAGCGTTAGTGGCGCAGATGCAGGCGCGAAGCGTGTCGCGCCAATACGACGCCGTGGTGATTGGTAAGCCGGTATCGGGCAGTACTATTGATGCTCCTATTGGGCGGCATCCAAAAGACCGCAAGCGCCAAGCAGTGACGACATCTGGCAAGCCTGCTATTACACACTTTCGCGTGGTCGAGCGTTTTCGTGCTCACACTCACGTGCGCTGTAAATTGGAAACCGGTCGCACCCACCAAATTCGTGTGCATATGGCCCACGCTCGCTATCCACTGATTGGTGACCCCATGTATGGTGGTCGTGCCAAGCTACCGCCAGGCGCTGCTGAACCGTTGAAGGAAATCCTGCGTGAATTTCCACGTCAGGCCCTGCATGCGCGTAAATTAATTTTTAAGCATCCGGTAAGTGGTGAAATATTAACCTTTCAGGCAGACCTTCCTGATGATTTGTTAATGTTGCTGGACTACTTGCGAGAAGATAATGAGACCATGCGATGAGCGATGCCATTAATCTGCGGCCGACGCTTTTAATTCCCGATTGGCCCGCACCGTCCAATGTACGAGCGTTTGTGACTACTCGCGAAGGTGGGCCGAGCCAGGGTGACTTTGCGGCTTTTAATCCCGCTTCCCATGTGGGCGATAACGCAGACCACGTTGCGCTATGCCGTCGCCTGCTGCAAAAAGAGATTGGCGACGAGCGGCCTTTGCTATGGCTGAATCAAACCCATGGTGCCCGTGTGCAGCAGGGGTATCAGCCTGAACCTGCCGATGCAGATGCGTCGATTGCAACCTCGAATGAATACGCTTGTGTGGTATTGACCGCCGATTGCCTGCCGGTGATGTTTTGCAACCGGGCGGGCACTCAGGTAGCCGTTGCCCACGCTGGTTGGCGTGGGTTGGCGGGCGGGGTTCTGGAAGCAACGATTGCCGCAATGAACACGGATCCCGACGATATTCTAGTATGGCTGGGTCCGGCGATCTCAAACGCCCAATTTGAGGTGGGTCCGGAAGTGTACGGCGCCTTTGTAGCGGTTCACCCTGATACCGCCGAAGCCTTTGACCATAGCCCCTACCGATTAGGCCATTACATGGCAGACCTTTACCGTTTGGCACGCTTTCGGCTAGAAGCGCTAGGCGTTAATCACATTAGTGGCGGCCATTTCTGCACCGCCTGTGAGTCGCGGTTTTACTCTTATCGTCGTGATGGAGGTAAAACAGGCCGCATGGCGAGCGTGATCTGGGTCAATTAATGTTCATAAACGATTTTATAAGCCAGCGGTTTAGCTGCTGAACACTTGAAATATGCAGGACTGACGCCATTTAACTTGTCAAGCTAATAGTGATTAGCACGTCTAACGACACGTTATCGGGTCACGCTATGCGTCAAAACGCATGGCTACCCCAGGAGGAATTCCATGCGTTTTGATAAATTTACCGCCAAGCTTCAGAGTGCGATTGCCGAGGCGCAGTCGCTGGCCGTGGGTCGCGGTCACAATCAATTAGACCCAGCACATTTGCTACTTGCCCTGCTCGACACCAAAGACACCGGTATTAAAGCCCTGATTGAAAAAGCCGAGGGTAGCCCCTCGCGCCTGCGCGATGGCTTAATGCAGCAGCTGGATGATCTACCCAAAGTAGGCCAGTTCGACGGCGAAGTTCAGCCATCGCGAGATTTCATCAAACTTTTTAATTTAACCGACCGTGAAGCGCAAAAGCGTGGCGACCAGTTTATTGCCAGTGAGCTGGTGCTGCTGGCCGCGTTGGAAATGAATTCGGCGATTACCAAGCTGCTGAAAGAGGCCGGGATAACCCGCAAATCCCTTGAAGCCGCCATTAACAGCCTGCGTGGTGGTGCCACCGTGGATGATGCCAACGCTGAAGATCAGCGTGAAGCGCTCAATAAATACACCATGGATCTCACCCGACGAGCGCTGGACGGCAAGCTTGACCCCGTCATAGGGCGCGATGATGAAATTCGTCGCACTATCCAAGTATTGCAGCGGCGCACCAAAAATAACCCGGTGTTGATTGGTGAACCCGGTGTGGGTAAAACCGCCATCGTCGAGGGATTGGCCCAGCGTATTGTTAACGGCGAAGTGCCCGAGGGCTTAAAAGATAAGCGTGTGCTCTCGCTGGATATGGGCTCTTTACTGGCCGGTGCCAAGTTCCGTGGTGAATTTGAAGAGCGCTTGAAATCCGTGCTTAAAGAGCTGTCCCAGGAAGAGGGGCGGGTGATTCTGTTTATTGATGAGCTGCACACCATGGTCGGTGCTGGCAAAGCCGAAGGCGCGATGGATGCGGGCAATATGCTTAAGCCTGCCTTAGCGCGTGGTGAGCTGCACTGCGTGGGCGCGACGACCCTTGATGAATACCGTAAGTACATCGAGAAAGACGCCGCCCTTGAGCGCCGATTCCAAAAGGTCTTGGTGGACGAACCCTCTGAAGAGGATACCGTGGCGATTCTGCGTGGACTGAAAGAGCGCTACGAGGTGCACCACGGTGTAGATATCACCGACTCGGCGATTATTGCCGCGGCTAAGCTATCGACGCGCTACATTACCGATCGCCAGCTGCCCGATAAGGCGATTGACCTAATTGATGAAGCGGCATCACGGATTCGCATGGAGCTGGACTCCAAGCCGGAAGCGATGGATCGCCTTGACCGTCGTCTAATCCAGCTTAAGATGGAGCGTGAGGCGCTTAAGAAAGAGACTGATGAAGCGTCCAAAAAGCGCCTTGATGCGCTCAATAATCAAATTCACGAGCTAGAGCGCGAATACGCCGACCTGGATGAAATCTGGAAAGCGGAAAAGGCCAGTATCCAGGGGGCCGCTCAGTTTAAAGCCGATTTGGAACAGGCTCGTCTTGATCTTGAGCAAGCTCGTCGCCAGGGCGATTTGGCACGTATGTCTGAAATTCAATACGGTAAGATTCCTGAACTCGAGAAGAAAATTACCGAAAGTGGCGAAGGTGAAGCGGACACCTCTAGCCACCAACTGCTGCGCTCTAACGTCACTGAAGAGGAGATCGCTGAAGTGGTCTCTCGCTGGACGGGCATTCCGGTCTCCAAAATGTTGGAGGGAGAGCGGGATAAATTGCTGCGTATGGAAGAGGCGCTACATCAACGGGTGATTGGTCAGGATGAAGCCGTCGAGGCGGTAGCGAACGCGGTGCGTCGCTCGCGGGCAGGACTTTCTGACCCTAATCGCCCTAACGGCTCATTTCTGTTCCTCGGCCCTACCGGGGTGGGTAAGACAGAGCTGTGTAAGTCGCTGGCCAACTTCCTGTTCGATACCGAAGAGGCCATGGTGCGCATCGATATGTCGGAGTTTATGGAGAAACACTCCGTGGCCCGCTTGATCGGTGCGCCTCCCGGCTATGTGGGGTATGAAGAGGGCGGCTACTTAACCGAAGCCGTGCGCCGTAAGCCCTATTCGGTGCTGCTACTGGATGAGGTGGAAAAAGCCCATCCTGATGTCTTTAATATTCTGCTACAAGTATTGGAAGATGGCCGCCTAACCGATGGCCAGGGGCGTACGGTTGATTTTCGGAATACCGTGATCGTGATGACCTCTAACATGGGTTCTGACATTATTCAGCGCATGGGGGGCGACCCTAGTGGTGATCAAGATCGGGATTATGAGCTGATGAAAAATATGGTCATGGAGGTGGTGGGTAATCATTTCCGACCTGAACTCATTAACCGTATTGATGAAGTGGTGGTATTCCATGCGCTTGGTCAAGAGCAGATCCAGGCCATTGCTGGCATTCAGTTGGAACGCCTGAAAGTACGCCTTGCCGAGCATGACCTGAAACTCGAGATCAGCCCTGAGGCCATGGCACAGCTAGCAGTGGTCGGCTTCGACCCTGTGTATGGGGCGCGGCCTCTTAAACGGGCGATTCAAAGCCGCATTGAAAACCCGTTGGCGCATGATTTGCTGGCCGGTAAGTTTGCCCCGGGGGACACCATTCATATCAAGGCCGAAGAGGGTAAACTGGTGTTTAGCTCGTAACTGATGACAACACTTTTGCGCAATTGAGTAGGCAAAAAGCCTCGCTAGCGACGCTGGCGAGGCTTTTTTAATGGCTTTCTGCGACCTTTGTTGCGTTTGAGCTGATAGGAGGTTGACAGGCTGAGGGCGCTAATGGAATCTTGTCGGTTCCTGATTTGCGGGCGCGGACTCTACGGGCAACCCCTAACTCCCGCGCGAAGGGTAGGCGAAGGCCTCTACCCGCCGAAGGACTTCCGGGTTTGGGCTAACCGCCCAACCTGGCCAACGCCCCGACACGGCGATCCGCCGTGATGAGAGTGCAGGCCCTAACCGGGTCACATGCCAGGGTTTGGCATCAGGTGCCGGCATAGGCCGGCAGCGGCATACCGCCGCACTCGACACCGCAGGATGTCCTGCGGATCGCACTCGAGACCTTCAGGGGAGATACACAGTGGAACTGCTTTCCGGCGCAGATATGATCGCCCGCTTCTTGCAAGATGAGGGCATCGAATACATTTATGGTTACCCTGGTGGTGCAGCGCTGCATATTTATGATGCGCTATTCCGTCAGGACAAGGTGAAGCACATTCTAGTGCGTCACGAGCAAGCGGCTACGCATGCTGCCGATGGCTATGCCCGCGCTTCGGGCAAGCCAGGCTGCGTGCTGGTGACTTCAGGGCCTGGAGCCACCAACGCCGTCACCGGGATTGCCACCGCCTACATGGACTCAATCCCCATGGTAGTGCTGTGTGGTCAGGTGGCGAGCCATCTGATCGGTGAAGACGCCTTCCAGGAAACCGATATCGTCGGTGTGACGCGTCCTATTGTGAAGCATAGCTTCTCAATTCGTCACCCGTCTGAAATTCCAGAAGTGCTCAAAAAGGCGTTTTATTTAGCTTCTACCGGTCGCCCGGGCCCCGTTGTGGTGGATATCCCTAAAGATATGACCGCACCCACCGAGCGTTACGAGTACATCTACCCGAAAAAGGTCAAGCTGCGCTCGTATAACCCGGTAACCCGCGGCCACACTGGGCAGATTAAGAAAGCTGTAGAGCTGATGCTCAAAGCCAAGCGGCCGGTGTTTTATACCGGCGGCGGCGTAGTAGCGGGCAAAGCCAGCGAAGGCCTGACTGATCTGGTCAAGCAACTGGGTTATCCGATTACCACTACACTGATGGGCATTGGCGCGTATCCTCAAAGTGACCGCCAGTGTTTAGGCTGGCTGGGTATGCACGGCTCCTATGAGTCCAATATGGCTATGCATCATGCCGACTTGATTATTGCGATTGGCGCGCGTTTTGATGACCGCGTTACCAACAGCACCTCGAAGTTCTGCCCGACGGCTAAAATCATTCACGTCGATGTAGATCCTAGCTCGATCTCTAAAACGGTGCGTGCTGATGTGCCGATCGTTGGTCCGGCCTCAAGTGTCATTAATGAGATGATCAGCTTGGTGCAAGGGCATAAGATCGCGGATCCCGAAGCATTAACCGAGTGGTGGCAGAAAATTGACGGCTGGCGCGCCGACCGTGAAGGCAAGCTTTACGAGCCTTCAAAGCCCGGCGAAGCGCTTAAGCCACAGGAAGTCGTTGAAGCGCTTTGTCGGGTTACCCGGGGCGAAGCTTATGTCACCACGGATGTGGGCCAGCACCAGATGTTTGCGGCACAGTATTACAAGTTTGATAAGCCTAATCGTCTGATTACCTCAGGAGGTTTGGGTACCATGGGCTTTGGTTTCCCCGCCGCGATGGGGATCAAACAGAACTACCCGGATGATGACGTAGTGTGCGTTACCGGTGAAGGCAGCTTCCAGATGATGATGCAGGAACTCTCTACCTGTAAGCAGTATGGGGTGGGCGTCAAGATCGTCAATCTTAATAATGCATCGCTGGGCATGGTGCGTCAGTGGCAGGATTTGAACTATAAGTCACGCCACTCGCACTCTTATATGGAGTCGCTGCCGGACTTCCATATGCTGATTGAGGCGTATGGGTTTACGGCGATTACCGTCAATACGCTTGATGAACTTGAGCCTGCGCTAGAGCGTGCGTTTGCTAATAAGCACGAGCTGGTGTTTCTTGACGTGAAGGTCGACCCCCATGAGCACGTCTATCCGATGCAGGTGCCGTTAGGCGCCATGCGCGACATGCTGCTGTCTAAAACGGAGCGTACCTGATGCGTCATATCATCTCGATTCTGTTAGAAAATGAACCGGGTGCGCTGTCACGTGTAGTCGGGCTGTTCTCCCAGCGTAACTTCAATATTGAAACGCTTAACGTGGCACCTACGGAAGACCCGTCGTTGTCGCGTTTAACGGTTACCACTGTGGGCGATGACCGGGTGATTGAGCAGATCACCAAGCACCTTAATAAGCTGATTGATGTGGTCAAGCTGGTGGATCTTACCGAAGGCAACCACATTGAGCGTGAGCTGATGCTAGTGAAGGTGAAAGCACTCGGTGCGGCGCGTGATGAAGTGAAGCGAACGGTGGATATCTTCCGTGCGCAGATTGTCGACGTATCGCCGAGCCTATACACCGTGCAGATTACTGGCGATGCAGGCAAGTTGGATGCCTTCCTTCAGGCAATGGCGCCGGTAGGTATTCTTGAGGTCGCACGTACTGGTGTATCGGGAATCGCTCGAGGCGATAAGGTCTTATCCCTTTAGGTAAAAAGGTCTTATTAAAAGCGCGAAGCGCTTAATATAAGCCCAGACCGCTGCTCCTTTAACGGGAGCGGCGTTTTTTTTATGGCTGGCCGTTATAGGCGCTCGTTTTACGCCTATGTTTGCCTATGCCTAGGTGCAATTGACTGGCTGAGCGGCACTCACCGTGTAGAATGAACTCGACCACTGTACCCGTGATTTACTTTTAATGGATGAAACCTATGACACAGGACGCTCGCGATCAAGAGCCCGCACACTCTGATCAGTCACATCTAGGTCAGCCAGCCTCTACCCAGCCAGAGAATACTGATCAACCAGAAATGATCGGCAACGAGGATCTGGCAACTGCCTTCTTGCGTGAAACTGAAGTGATTGAAGAGACCGTAGAGGACGGTAAGAAAATTCGCCGTCGCGGTATTTATTTATTGCCTAACTTATTTACCACGTCGGCCCTGTTTGCAGGGTTCTTTGCGGTGGTTGCGGGTATTAATGGCGAGTTTACCTCGGCGGCGGTCGCTATCTTTATTGCTATGGTGCTGGATGGCTTGGATGGCCGTGTTGCCCGTATGACCAATACGCAAAGCGAGTTTGGCGCCGAATACGATAGCTTGGCGGATATGATTTCGTTTGGTATGGCGCCTGCGCTGGTGGCCTTCACCTGGATTCTGCAAGATATCGGTAAAACCGGCTGGGTGGTTGCTTTCCTTTACGTCGCCTGTGCCGCGCTTCGCCTTGCCCGTTTCAATGTCCAGATTGGTAGTGTTGACAAAAAATGGTTTATTGGTTTACCAAGCCCTTCCGCAGCGGCACTAGTGGCGGCCAGTGTGTGGACTTTCCATAGCTTTGATGCTGACGCCTTTGGGTTCAAACTACTGATGCTGGTAGTGGTGGCTGCAGCGGGCGTTCTAATGGTGAGCAATATCCGTTATTACAGCTTCAAGGAGTTTGACGTGCGCAAGCCAGTGCCCTTCGTAGTGCTTCTGGCCATCGTGCTAGCCTTTGTAATGATATCTGTTGAGCCTTCAGTAATGCTGCTACTGCTGTTTGGTGCTTATGTAGCCTCAGGCCCTGTCTTGGCCATCATGCGCAAAGCAAAACCCCAAAGCTGAAACTTTTTTTCCTTTTATTTAATCTAAGCCCTTGCCAACCCGGCTTTGAGCCCGTAAAGTACGCATCCGCTGCCGGGGACGCCAAGCGTTACCAGCGGTGGATGAAGGTGAAAACGTTCGGTTTGTCAGGTAGTTAGCGGTTTTAGGTGTGGTAAGTTTTACATCGAAAATAACGCCCTTGACAACCACCAGGAACTGCGTAGAATACGCCTTCCTCGCTGAGGCAAGCCAAGTCAACGGCCGCCCGGTTGCTTTCACAGCAATCACCCAGCGAAAACGCTCTTTAACAATTTGATCAGGTAATTCATGTGGGCGCTTGCTGATAGTGGTGACAAATCACCGAATATCAAGGCAAGCGGTCATGAGAACGACTGTTTTTAAACGAAAGTTTTTAAACGACAGTTGAATGAATTCGTTTGAACCTTGAGCCAAGTTTGATCCGCTTTTGTTACTTTCGGGTAGCGAGTAAGGATCACAATGATTTTAAACTGAAGAGTTTGATCATGGCTCAGATTGAACGCTGGCGGCAGGCCTAACACATGCAAGTCGAGCGGT